>JAQTMN010000038.1 GCA_028714315.1 Sulfuricella sp.
CGCCGTGGGCATTGCAAAAAAGCGACGAATACCGGCAGCAGCTCGACAGCCGCGACGACATGTCGGCGGTGGCGCCGGGGGTGTTCAAGGAATCCAAGTATGCCGAGCGGGTGTATTTCGTGGAAAGTTTCGCGGGTGAAAAAAACACCGTCAGCAACATTTTCATGCGGTCGATCCAGCACCAGAAACTCGGTATCCTGGTGGCGCAGCACGGCTACCAGGCTACGTCCGAGAAGGGAGACCGCTACCTGGTGCTGCTCAATGGCCGGCGCTACGAAGGAGTGGGGGGCTCGCCGGATTACAAGATTATGAGCTTCGAGCGCTATACGATCCGGCTCTATGCCTACGAAGCGAGTTTGATCGTGCCTACCCAGAAATCGCTGCCCACGCTGGCGCTGCTGCGCGATCGGTCCCCGGCCAACATGGGCGAGCTGCTGTGGCGCCTGGGCTTGCCCGTCAGCGCCTTCGTCCTGGCTTTGCTGGCGATCCCGCTGAGCTTCGTCAACCCACGTGCCGGACGCTCCCTCAATTTGATTTTGGCGATATTGCTGTACATGATTTACAGCAATTTTCTCAGCATCACCCAGGCCTGGGTGGCGCAGGCGAAGCTGTCTCCGTATGCCGGGTTGGGCTTGGTGCACGGCGTGATGGCGGGGGTGCTGCTGCTCTTGTTCTACCGCCGTAGTTCGCTCACGCCATTCCGGCTGTCCTGGCTCGCAAGCCGGTTGCCTTTCCGCCGTGGGGTGAAGGCATGAGAATCCTCGGCCGCTACCTGGCCCACGAGGTTTATTCCTCCACCTTGCTGGTGTTCGCGGCGCTGCTCATGTTGTTCGCCTTTTTCGACCTGATCCACGAACTGGGAGATCTGGGCCAGGGCAATTACCGGCTGGTGAATATCCTGGGATACGTTTTGCTCTCGCTGCCGGGGCACGTTTACGAGTTGTTCCCGATCGCCGCGCTGATCGGCACCCTGTTCGCCCTGGCGCAGTTGACCGCTCATTCCGAGTTCACCGTGATGCGCGTATCGGGGCTGTCCACGCCGCGCATTGCGCTGTCATTGGCGAAAACCGGGATGCTGTTCGTGGTGCTGACTTTTGTTTTCGGCGAATTCATCGCACCGCCGAGCGAGCGCGCGGCGCAGCAATTGCGGTTGAAGGCCACCAGCTCGGTGGTGGCGCAGGAATTCCGCTCCGGGCTGTGGGTCAAGGATGCCGGAAATTTCGTCAATATCGAGGAAGTGCTGCCGGACGCCACCATGCAGGGCGTGAAAATCTACGAATTCGACCCCGAATTCCGCCTGCGCACCATCAGTTACGCCAAGCGCGGCGAGCACGTGGCCGAAAACCGCTGGCGCCTGACCGATGTCGCGCAGACTCATTTCGAACCGGGCAGGACGGTGGTCACCAAGTTGCCGAACGCCTATTGGTATTCGGTGTTGACCCCCGATATCCTCAACGTTCTGTTGGTCGTGCCGGAACAGATGTCGGCCTGGAATCTTTATTTTTACGTGGAGCATCTGCGCGAAAACAAGCAAAAAACCACCCGCTACGAGATCGCCCTCTGGTCCAAGCTGGCTTATCCCTTCGCGGCGCTGGTGATGATCATGCTGGCTTTGCCGTTCGCCTATTTTCAGGGGCGTTCTGGCGGCGTAAGCGCGAAGATTTTTGCCGGTATCATGCTGGGCCTTGTCTTCCACCTGTTGAACAGGTTGTTCGCCCACTTGGGCCTGCTGAACGACTGGCCGCCCTTGTTCAGTGCGGTATTCCCGACGCTGGCATTCCTTGGCGCGGCGACGGGGATGATGTGGTGGGTGGAGAAAAGGTAATTTTGAGTTTTGAATGGATGAGCGGCTGCGCCGCGAATTCCTTAACTCAAAATTCTCGTCCCCGCCATGCGGTCATGCCAGAACTGGCGGTCGCGGTCGAACAGCGCCCACAAGATGCCGAATCCGAGCGAGATGCCGATCAGGGCGCAAACGAAGCGCAGGCATGCCTGGCCGAAGCGCAACGGCTTTCCGTCGGTGCCTACCACGCGCAGGCGCCAGGTTTTCATCGGCAGGGTTTGGCCGCCGTGCAGCCAGTACCAGATGAAATAGGCCGCCGTCACCAGCAGCAGGTAAGCCTGAAACACAACCCGCAGAGCGGGCGATAGCGGGGAATGGAACGTGGCGGTGAAGACGAAGCCGGCCGCAAACAGCACTGCGGCCACCAGCAGTGCTTCATACAGCATGCTGGCCAAGCGCCGAAAAATACCCGGCATGTCGGGAGATGCGGGCATCGGGCGGTTCTAGTTCGCAGCGGGGGGGCTGGGTGGGGTGGCAACCGGCGCAGGCCCGCCTTTTGCCGCCTCCTGGGCGGGTGCGTGCTGCGCCGGCATGGCGAGCGGCGCCGTTTTTTCCGGACTAACCTTGCTGCGGCGGAGTTGTTCCTTCTTTTCTTCCGGCAACTGCTGGTATTCCTGCCATTTCTTTTTCACTTCCTGACGCTTTTCCGGCGGCAGTTTCTTTAGTTTTTCGTACTTTTTCCGAGCCAGGGCGCGCTGCTCCGGGGTAAGTTCGCTCCAGGCCTTGAGCCGCCGCTGGATGCGTTGCTGCTCCTGCGCCTTCATCTTGGGATAACGCTGGGCTACGCCCAGCAGCCTTTTGCGCTGGATTGCCGGCATGCTGTCCCAGTCGCCGGAGATGGGTGCGAGGATTTGCTGTTGTTCGGCCGAAAGCTCGATCCATGCCGGTTGGCGGTCTTCCTGAGGCGCAGCGAAGACGGGCGCCGCAAAGGCGCCGCTCTGCACCAGAAGGCAGAGGGCGAGCGTTATTCCGGCGTAGAGCCTTCTAGCCATGTATCGAATCCGGTATCAATAAGAGCGTGGATCGGCAAGTCTTGGGCAAGCAGGCGGGCATCGATTTCCGCTTCGTCGTTCATTTGCGGAGTGGATTGCCAATAGGAGACGAACAGCAATCCCAACACCAGCACCATCAGCGGCACCCAGGCGCGGAAGGGGGAATGGCTGCTGCCATGCCGGCTGCCATGTCCGCCCCAAGCCAGGCTGAAGCTGTGATGCGGTTTGGCGAAGGCTTCCAGGGCGTGCTGCCGCGCTGCCTGAAGGCGATACTGTACGCGGGCGTCCAGGTTGGACGCGCCGTAATCGAGGTGCTGCGCGATTTTCTTTGACAGATCGTTTTTGTTCATGGCTCGATTCCCTTCGACTTCAAAAAGGCCGCCACGGCATGGGTGGCACGCGAGCAATGCGTCTTCACGCTGCCTTCGGAACAACCCATGGCGGCAGCGGTCTCGGATACATCCAGTTCTTCCCAATAACGCAGCAGGAACGCTTCCCGTTGACGTGCGGGTAAATTTTCCAATCCCCGCTCAATCAATTTAACGACTTGCGAGCGCTCCAGGGTTTCCTGCGGCCCTTTGAAGCTGTTCGACTCGTCTGGGACTTCCAATGTTTCCAGAGGGTCATGCTCTTCCTCCTGTTGGGGCGTGAGCGCGGAGAGCAGGGTCGTCCATAGCGAACGCACTTTCTGGCGGCGGTAAGAGTCGCGGATGGTGTTCTGCAGGATGCGCTGAAACAGCATCGGGAACTCCTCGACGGGCTTGTCCGGGTATTTTTCCGCGAGCTTCATCATGGCGTCCTGCACGATGTCGAGCGCTCCATGCTCGTCGCGAACGGCAAACAGCGCCTGCTTGTAAGCGCGGCGCTCGACCTCGGCGAGAAAGCCGGAGAGTTCCTGGTAAGTGGCCAGTTGGGCGCTTCCTGAGTGACGTATTTTGTGCCATCTTATCAAATAAAGAAAAAAAAGCGGAGCCTTCCGCAACTTTGGTAAAATGCCGCTCGATAGAAAGCGCACTTGACCAAGTTGGCGCCAACCATTAGTGTTTCACGTTTCCCGCAAAAAATAATTAAGGCTGTGATATGGAATTGACGGGCGCAGAGATCGTTGTGCGCTGTTTGGCGGAAGAAGGGGTCGAATTCGTGTTCGGCTACCCCGGCGGCGCGGTGCTCAACATTTACGACGAGATTTTCAAGCAGGACAAGTTCAAGCACGTCCTGGTGCGGCACGAGCAGGCGGCGGCGCATGCGGCCGACGGCTATGCCCGCGCGACCGGCCGCACCGGCGTGGCGCTGGTGACTTCCGGGCCGGGCGCGACCAATGCGGTCACCGGCATCGCCACCGCCTACATGGATTCGATTCCGCTGGTGGTGATTTCCGGCCAGGTGCCGACCCCGGCGATCGGCATGGACGCCTTCCAGGAAGTGGATATGGTGGGTATCACGCGTCCGTGCGTGAAACACAATTTCCTGGTGAAGGACGTCAAGGACATCGCCGAAACCATCAAGAAGGCGTTCTACATCGCCTCTACCGGCCGGCCCGGGCCGGTGGTGGTGGATATCCCCAAGGACGTGACGCAGCACAAGGCGGAGTTTTCTTACCCCAAGAGCGTGAAGATGCGGTCCTACAACCCGGTGACCAAGGGTCATCCGGGCCAGATCAAGCGCGCGGTGCAGATGCTGCTGGAAGCCAAGCGGCCGATGCTTTACACCGGCGGCGGCGCGGTGCTCTCCAATGCGGCGGAGGAATTGACCCAATTCGCCCGTCTGCTCGGTTTTCCCGTTACCAGCACGCTGATGGGGCTGGGCGGCTACCCCGCCAGCGACCCGCAGTTTACCGGCATGCTCGGCATGCACGGCACCTACGAAGCCAATATGGCGATGCAGCATTGCGACGTGCTGGTGGCCATCGGCGCGCGGTTCGACGACCGCGTCATCGGCAACCCGGAGCATTTCTTCCAGGACGGCCGGCGCATCATCCATATCGACATCGATCCCGCCTCCATCGCCAAGCGGGTCAAGGTGGACGTGCCCATCGTCGGCAGCGTCAAGGAAGTGCTGGCGGAAATGGTCAAGCTGATCAAGGCCAGCAAGGAGCGGCCTGAACCGGCCGCGCTCAAGACCTGGTGGACGCAGATCGAGCTGTGGCGCTCGCGCGATTGCATGAAGTACGACCGCGACAGCAGCCTGATCAAGCCGCAGTACGTGATCGAAAAAATGCACGAAATCACCCGCGGCGAGGCTTACGTGACGTCCGACGTCGGCCAGCACCAGATGTGGGCCGCGCAGTACTACAAGTTCGACCAGCCGCGCCACTGGATCAATTCCGGCGGCCTCGGCACCATGGGCTTCGGCCTGCCGGCGGCGATGGGCGTGCAGTTCGCCCACCCCGAGGCCGCGGTGGCCTGCATCACCGGCGAGGGCAGCATCCAGATGAATATCCAGGAACTGGCCACCTGCAAGCAGTTCAACCTGCCGCTCAAGATCATCCTGCTCAACAACCGCTATCTCGGCATGGTGCGGCAGTGGCAGGAATTCTTCTACGGCAACCGCTATTCCGAATCCTACATGGATGCGCTGCCGGACTTCGTCAAGCTGGCCGAGAGCTATGGCCATGTCGGCATGAGGATCGAACAGCCGGGAGACGTCGAGGGCGCGCTGAAGGAAGCCTTCGCCATGAAGGAGCGGCTGGTGTTCATGAATTTCATCACCGACCAGACCGAGAACGTCTATCCCATGATCCCCGCGGGCAAGGGGCTCAATGAAATGATCCTGGTGTAAGCATGAGACACATTATTTCTTTGCTGATGGAAAACGAAGCGGGCGCGCTGTCCCGCGTGGCCGGGCTGTTCTCGGCGCGCGGCTACAACATCGAATCGCTCACCGTGGCGCCGACCGAGGACGAAACCCTGTCGCGCATGACCATCGTCACGCGCGGCTCGGACGACGTGATCGAGCAGATCACCAAGCAGCTCAACAAGCTGATCGATGTGGTCAAGGTGGTGGACTTGTCCGAAGCGGGCCATATCGAGCGCGAGCTGATGCTGGTGAAAGTGCGCGCCGAGGACGGGCTGCGCGAGGAAATGAAGCGCATGTCCGACATATTCCGCGGCCGCATCATCGACGTCACCGACAAGACCTACACCATCGAACTGACCGGCGCGGGCTACAAGCTGGATGCCTTCCTCGAAGCGCTGGACAAGGGCGCCATCCTGGAAACGGTGCGCACCGGCGCTTCCGGCATCGGGCGGGGCGATAGAATTTTGAAAGCGTGAGGAGTGAGGCATGAGGGGTGAGGCGCTCTGCGCCTTTTGCTCCCCATGCCTCGCGCCTCGCGCCTTACCACTTTGAAAACGAAAGGGAAACAATGAAAGTTTATTACGACAAGGACGCGGATCTCTCCATCATCAAGGGCAAGAAAGTCGCCATCGTGGGCTACGGCTCGCAAGGCCACGCCCATGCCAACAACCTGAAGGATTCCGGCGTCAAGGTCACGATCGGCCTGCGCAAGGGCGGCGCCTCCTGGGACAAGGCCGAGAAGGCCGGCATGAAGGTGGAAGAAGTCGGCAAGGCGGTCAAGGGCGCCGATGTCGTGATGATCCTGGTACCGGACGAGCAGCAGCCCGACGTCTACGCCAGCGAAGTCGAACCCAACATCAAGAAGGGCGCCACCCTGGCTTTCGCCCACGGCTTCAACATCCATTACGGCCAGATCAAGCCGCGCGCCGACCTGGACGTGGTCATGGTGGCGCCGAAAGGCCCCGGCCATACCGTGCGCTCCGAATACCTCAAGGGCGGCGGCGTGCCTTCCCTGATCGCCGTTTACCAGGACGTCTCCGGCAAGGCCAAGGATGTCGCGCTGTCCTATGCGGCGGCCAACGGCGGCACCAAGGGCGGCGTGATCGAAACCAATTTCCGCGAAGAAACCGAGACCGACCTGTTCGGCGAACAGGCCGTGCTGTGCGGCGGCTGCGTCGAGCTGGTGAAAGCCGGCTTCGAAACCCTGACCAACGCCGGCTACGCGCCGGAAATGGCCTACTTCGAGTGCCTGCACGAGCTCAAGCTGATCGTCGATCTGATGTACGAAGGCGGCATCGCCAACATGAACTACTCCATTTCCAACAATGCCGAATACGGCGAATACGTCACCGGTCCCAAAGTGATCAACGACGAATCGCGCTGGGCCATGAAGGAAGCGCTGGACAACATCCAGAACGGCAACTACGCCAAGCAGTTCATCCTGGAAGGCCGCACCAACTACCCCGAAATGACTGCCCGCCGCCGCCTCAACGCCGAGCACCAGATCGAGGTGGTCGGCGCCAAGCTGCGCTCCATGATGCCGTGGATCGCCAAGAACAAGCTGGTCGATCAGTCGAAGAACTAATCAGCTGGTAGCGGGTAGCTGGCAGCCAGTAGCGAAAGCAAGGTGCGCTGCGCGCACACCTTTCAAGCTACTGGCTGCCAGCTACCGGCTACCAGCACATTCTCATGTGCATCGGCGTCGCTCCCCCCAAATTGAAAAACTATCCCCACCCCCTCATTGCACGTGAAGGCTGGCCGTTCCTGGCCGGCATCGTGGTGCTTTCGCTGCTGACGACGTTCCTGGCCGGCTGGCTGTGGGCGCTGCCGTTGTGGATCGTCAGCGTGTTCGTGCTGCAATTTTTCCGCGACCCTGGGCGCAACGTGCCGACGGCGCGCAATCTGGTGATTGCCCCGGCGGACGGCCGCATCGTCGCGGTCGAGCGCGTGGTCGATCCCTACTTGCAGCGCGAGGCGCAAAAAGTCAGCGTGTTCATGAACGTATTCAACGTCCACTCCAACCGCAGCCCGGTGGACGGCGCGGTCGAGCAGGTCTGGTACAACCCCGGCAAGTTCGTCAACGCCGATCTGAACAAGGCTTCCACCGAGAACGAACGCAACGCGCTGTGGCTGCGTTCCGATTGCGGCTGGGACATCACCTGCGTCCAGGTGGCGGGGCTGATCGCCCGGCGCATCCTGTGCTATTCCAAGGCCGGCGATTGGCTGGCGCGCGGCCAGCGCTACGGGTTCATCCGCTTCGGCTCGCGCGTGGACGTGTATTTGCCGCTGCCCGCCCAGGTTCGCGTCAGCATCGGCGACAAGGTGCGCGCCGGCGAAACCGTGCTGGCGGAACTGCCGATGAATACGGGTTGAGCACGGAAAATGGCGCCATGAAGACCTTCCCCCTGGCCTCCCGTTTTATGCAAGTGCCTTCTATGCTCGCCTCCTCTCGCGCTTGCGCTTCAGCCCGTAATGGATCGGTGTTCTTTAGGAATCGCGGGAAGGGGCTGCACCCTCATCCCAACCTTCTCCCGGAGGGAGAAGGGGCAATGGTGAAGGACGCTTGTTTTGATCGGCGCTGGTTATGATCGAAGGCTATAACTCCGGCAAACGCAAGCCCCTGCTGGATGGGCGCTTGCGCCGGCGGGGCATTTACCTGCTGCCCAACATGTTCACCACGGCGGCGCTGTTCGCCGGGTTCTATGCCATCGTCCAGGCCATGAACGGCAGCTTCGAGCAGTCCGCCGTGGCGATCTTCATCGCCATGGTGATGGACGGCCTGGACGGCCGGGTCGCCCGCCTGACGCGCACGCAGAGCGCTTTCGGGGCGGAGTACGACTCCCTTTCCGACATGGTGTCGTTCGGCGTCGCCCCCGCCCTGGTGGTGTACGTGTGGGCGCTGAAAGGCATGGGCAAGCTGGGCTGGATCGCCGCTTTCGTCTATTGCGCCGGCGCCGCGCTCAGGCTGGCGCGCTTCAATACCCAGCTGGAAGTGGCCGACAAGCGCTTTTTCCAGGGGCTGCCCAGTCCGGCAGCGGCGGCTCTGCTCGCCGGCCTGGTGTGGGTGATGAACGACTACCACGTCGCCGGCGTCGATATCCGCTGGTGGGTGTGGGGTGCGACCCTGTTCGCCGGGCTGACCATGGTGAGCAACCTGCGCTACTACAGCGGCAAGGACATCAACCTCAGGAAGAGCATTCCCTTCGTCGGCATCCTGCTGATCGTGCTCGCCTTCATCCTCATTTCCACCGACCCGCCGCGGGTGCTGTTCGGCGTTTTTGTCCTGTACGCGCTGTCGGCCTACGCGGACTGGCTTTGGGGCGTGGCCCGGCGCAGGCGCAATCGCGGCGCCGGCGGGGCTTGAGCTTGCGCGTTCCAAAAAAAGCATTTATATTTGAGCCCATGGATACCGCTTCCCACGCCTCCTTCGTTTCCTATCCGGCCCATGTTCTGCTGGCCGGCCTGCTGCTGCGCCTCGCGCGCTAAAAACTTCCCCCACATCCTTGTTTTGAATTGCGGAAATCGGCCCCGTACCGGTTTCCTGTTATGATTTACGACTTCCGAGATGGAGCCCGTCATGAAAAATAAATTGATCATATTCGACACCACCTTGCGCGATGGCGAGCAAAGCCCCGGCGCGTCCATGACCAAGGAGGAAAAGGTGCGCATCGCCCGGCAACTGGAGCGGATGCGGGTGGACGTCATCGAGGCCGGTTTTCCCGCCGCCAGCAATGGCGATTTCGAGGCGGTGCGGGCGGTCGCGAGCAGCATCAAGGATTCCACGGTATGCGGCTTGGCGCGGGCGCTGGAGCGCGATATCGAGCGCGCCGGCGAGGCGATCAAACCGGCGACTTCGGGCCGCATCCATACTTTTATCGCGACTTCGCCGATCCATATGGAAAAGAAGCTGCGCATGAGCCCGGAACAGGTGATCGAGCAGGCGGTGAAGGCGGTGAAATGGGCGCGCAAGTGGACCGATAACGTCGAATTCTCGCCCGAGGACGCCGGCCGCTCGGAGATCGATTTCCTGTGCCGGGTGCTGGAAGCGGTGATCGAAGCCGGCGCCACCACCTTGAACATCCCCGATACGGTCGGCTACAACCTGCCGCAGCAGTTCGGCAGCCTCATCGCCACCTTGCGCGAGCGCATTCCCAATGCAGACAAGGCGATCTTCTCGGTGCATTGCCACAACGACCTGGGCCTGGCGGTGGCGAATTCGCTTTCCGCGGTGCTGAACGGCGCGCGCCAGGTGGAATGCACCATCAACGGCCTGGGCGAGCGGGCCGGCAACGCCTCGCTGGAAGAAGTGGTGATGGCGGTGCGCACGCGCCAGGATATCTTCCTTTGCGACAGCGGCATCGACGCCACCCAGATCGTGCCGGCCAGCCGCCTGGTGGCGGGCGTCACCGGCTTCGCGGTGCAGCCCAACAAGGCCATCGTCGGCGCCAACGCCTTCGCCCACGAATCCGGCATCCACCAGGACGGGGTGTTGAAGCACCGCGAAACCTACGAGATCATGCGCGCCGAGGACGTCGGCTGGAGCGCGAACAAGATGGTGCTGGGCAAGCATTCCGGCCGCAACGCTTTCCGCAGCCGCCTGACCGAGCTGGGCATCGTGCTGGAGTCGGAAGAGGCGCTCAACGCCGCCTTTGCCCGCTTCAAGGATCTGGCCGACAAGAAGCACGAAATCTTCGACGAGGACATTCACGCCCTGGTGAGCGACGAAGAGCAGGCGATGGTGCAGGAGCAATTCAAGCTGGTGTCGCTCAAGGTCTGCTCCGAAACCGGCGAAACGCCTCATGCCTACGTCACCGTCAGCGAAGGCGGCCAGGAAAAGGTCGCGGAAGCCGACGGCGGCGGACCGGTGGACGCCTCGTTCAAGGCGATCGAGCACATCGTCAATTCCGGCACGGAGCTGCTGCTGTATTCGGTGAACAACATCACCAGCGGCACCGACGCCCAGGGCGAGGTCACGGTCCGGCTGTCCAAGGCCGGGCGCATCGTCAACGGCCAGGGGGCGGACACGGACATCGTCATCGCCTCGGCCAAGGCTTACCTCAACGCGCTGAACAAGCTGGCGGCGAAGCTGGAGCGGATGAACCCGCAAGTGTGATGGATAGCGTCGCGGCGGGCCGGCAGCGATTGCGGGTTGTCGCGGCGCTGTCTGCCCTGTATTTCATCTGGGGTTCGACCTATCTTGCGATGCGCTTTGCCATCGAGGGTTTCCCGCCCTTGATGATGGCCGGCATCCGTTTTGTCGTCGCCGGCGGGCTGTTCGTCGCCTTTCTGCGGCTGCGCGGCACGGCGCTGCCGAATTTCCCGCAGTGGCGTTCCGCCGCGTCCACCGGAGGTTTGCTGCTGCTGGGCGGCAACGGTGCGGTGGCGGTGGCCGAGCAATGGATCGGTTCCGGCGTGGCGGCGCTGGCGATTGCCACCGTGCCGCTGTGGACGGTGCTGTTCGCGCAGCTGTGGGGGCAGCGTTCCAGCCGCCGCGAATGGCTGGGCATCCTGCTGGGGTTTTCCGGTGTCGGGTTGCTGGCCCTCGGCGGCAACATGCGGGCCAGCCCCTTGGGCACCGTGCTGCTGCTGTCCGCCGCGGCGAGCTGGTCGTTTGGCTCGGTCTGGAGCAAACGCCTGCCAATGCCGCCCGGCCTGATGTCGAGCGCGGCGCAGATGCTGGCCGGCGGCGTGCTGCTGATGGGCGCCAGCCTGGTGTTTGGCGAGCATCTGACGGCCATGCCCCCGGCCAAAGCGGTCACAGCGCTGCTTTACCTGATCGTGTTCGGCTCGTTCGTCGCCTTCACCTCGTACCAGTTCCTGCTCCACAACGTGCGCCCGGCGCTCGCCACCAGTTATGCCTATGTCAATCCGGTTGTGGCACTGCTGCTGGGCTGGACGTTTGCCGGCGAACATGTCGGCGGCGTCGAATGGCTGGCGATGGCGGTGATTACCGGAGCGGTCGTCATGGTGGTGATCGGGAAGAGAAACTGAGCCGCTAATGTTATGGTGTGGGTACGGCTTCAGCCGTACAGTCAGGCTGCACCCGCAAGGAGTGTCCCCGCCGCGAGCGGCAGCAAAGCTGCTCGCACGAGCGAGAAAGCCTGACCCACAGATCGGGCATCGTGAGTTTCACGCTAAAGGTCTCCGATTCGCTATGAGCTGAAGCTCGTGCGAAGTCGCATGCGGGGAGAGAGGAGGAGCGCGGTCTCGCTTCGCGAGTGTCGCGTTAAAGTGTTAGAATGGCCGCGTTTTTTCTCTTGATCAACTATCGAAGAGTGTCTTTCCCATGCAAATCGTTTGCCTCGACCTCGAAGGCGTGCTTGTCCCCGAAATCTGGATTGCCTTCGCCGAGCGCACCGGGATTCCCGAGCTGCGCCGCACCACCCGCGACGAGCCTGATTACGACAAGCTGATGAAATACCGCCTCGGCATCCTCGCCGAGAAAAAGCTGGGCCTGCCCGATATCCAGGACGTGATCGGCGGCCTGGCGCCATTGCCGGGCGCGGCGGAATTCGTCGACTGGCTGCGCGGCCGCTTTCAGGTGGTGATCTTGTCCGACACTTTCTACGAATTCGCCTCGCCGCTGATGAAGCAACTGGGTTCGCCCACCCTGTTCTGCCATCGCCTGGAAGCGGACGGCAGCGGCATGCTGGTCGATTACCATCTGCGCATGCCGGACCAGAAGCGGGAGGCGGTGAAGGCGTTCAAGGCACTCAATTTCAGGACCATCGCCGCCGGCGATTCCTACAACGACACCGCTATGCTGGCGGAGGCCAATGCCGGCATCCTGTTCTGCCCGCCGGACAACGTGGTGCGCGAATTTCCGCAGTTTCCCGTGGCGCGGGATTATGACGTGCTCAAGGACGAGATACTCGCGGCCAGCGGCCGCATCGGGGACTAGACCCGCACGGCGCGGCTCAGCCGCGCATAGAAAATCGCGCTGAAGAAAAACACGACGGTCAGGGCGATTTCCCCGCCGGCCAGCAACGCCGACGGACCCTTGTCGCTCATAGCGCGCACCACGCCCTCGGTAAGGTAGAGCAGGATCAGCATGGAAGCCCACTGGTAGGTGTAGCGCTTGCCGTGAAGGATGCCGGGCAGCGGCAACAGCAGCGGCAGCACCTTGAACACCAGTGCGGAGCCGCCGGGGCGTAGTGGCGCCAGCCATAATTCCCAGGCGAGGCAGAGAAAAATCAGGGCAATCAGACTGCCGATGGCGGCATAGTGAAGCGCCAAGGTCCGGTTCAAGCTCCGGTCTCCAGCATTCTCGCCAGTTCCGCTTCGGCTTGTCCGGCGTCGACGACGAAATCCGGAAAATCGAAGCGCAACAACTGCCCATCCGCCATGAGGTCGAAGCCGTCGCTATCGACGCCCACCATCGCCGCCACGCTTGAACTCATGCCGTAGTATCTGCGGCAAAGGAATTGCAGGTCGCCCGCGCGATCCCGGTTGTAGCGGCGGAGTAGATCGGCTTCCTGTTCCATCAGCGAGTTTCGCGGCGGCCGGATGTCGCCGGGAGCGATCCATCGCGCCATGGCGGGGCCGCCGATGTAGCGCAGGGTAACGGGTTCTATGCGGTAAAAACTGAAATCCAGATCGAAATACGGTTCCGCGCCGGGGAAGTAGCGCAGGTAGCGCTCCTTGAGCGTTTCGGTGGTCGCCATGCGCGCCGCCTGGCCCACCACTGTGAGGCGCTCCCCGGCCTGGACGTCGTTCGACTGTTCGTAGACCAGGAAGCTGACCCGCGTGTCCTGTTCGATGTTGCGGGTGTGTTCGGCCAGTTGGCTGATCAGGAAGAAGGGACGGGCTTCCTGGTCGGTGAGGTAGGATACCGCGGTACCGTACGGATAGCCGCCCAGATGCCCGGACAGCGTCGAGAGCAGGCCGGCATGTTCCGCGCGGAGCAGCCTGCGCGCCTGTTTCCAGGAGGCTTCAGCGCCGGTCATGCGGCGCTTTCCCGGCCTGTTGGGCAACGATACGTTGCCCGATGCATAATGTGGAATTCTTCATTTTTTATATAATCCTAAAACCTCTATCTGAACCACGGGGAACATGGGGCGCACGGGGAACGGCGGGGGATTTTGAATTAGCCTTCGTCACCCGATGGGTGATATAGGCAAAACACGCAACAAATTGATTCTATCCCCGTGTTCCCCGTGAGCCCCGTGGTTAACTGCGTTTTATAGGATAATAACCTAATTCATGCCCAACAACCTTCCCCAGGCCATCTCGTTTTTGCGCTTCCTGCGGCTGCGGTTCGACCAGGACCGCTGCATCCAGTTCGCCACGAGCCTGACCTACACCACCTTGCTGGCGCTGGTGCCGGTGATCACGATCGCGCTGATCGTGCTGTCCGCCTTCCCGGTGTTCGCCGCCCTGATGACCCAGTTCAAGCTGTTCATCCTGAGCAATTTCGTGCCCGCATCCGCGGGCAAGATCATCACCGGCTACATGCAGCAATTCTCCGAGCAGGCGGCGCACCTTACGGCGATCGGCGTGGCGTTCCTCGGCGTGACGGCGATCATGCTGATGCTGACCATCGACCACGCCTTCAACGAAATCTGGCGCGTGCGCCGCCAGCGCTCCTTGCTGCACCGCTTCCTGATCTACTGGGCGGCGTTGACGCTGGGACCGTTGATGATCGGCGCCAGCCTGTCGCTGACTTCCTACCTGGTGAGCCTGTCCCTGGGACTGGTGCAGGGGGTCCCGCTGGTCAGCGTGATCACCCTGAGGATGATGCCGATGGCTTTGACCATCGTCGCGTTCGCGCTGCTCTATCTGATCGTTCCCAATCGTCCGGTTTCCCCGCGCCATGCCATGATCGGCGGGGTGGTGGCGGGGCTTGCGTTCGAGCTGATGAAAAAGCTGTTCACGGTCTACATTACCCATTTCTCCACTTACACCCTGGTCTACGGCGCATTCGCCAGCATTCCCATCTTCCTGATCTGGATTTACCTGTCCTGGCTGGTGGTGCTTTCCGGCGCCGTGATCGCCGCCGCCCTGCCTTACTGGGACAGGCACGACGACAGACCGAGGGCGGAGGCCGCCGGGCGCGATTTCTTTGCCGCGCTGGCCCTGCTTCAGGCGCTCTACCGGGCTCAGCAGACCGGCGAAGCGGTCGGCGTGCCGCGCTTGCAGCTCGAATCGAATCTGGGGTGGGACGAGACGGAGGACATCCTCGACCGGCTGCATGCATTGAAATGGGCCGGCAGCATGGGACGCGAAGGTTGGGTGCTGACGCGGGGCGCAGATCAAATCCGGCTCGCCGACATTTACCGCGAATTCGTGTTCGAGCCGGAGCACGCGCCAGCGCCGCCTGTTGCGGCGCGCCTGCTGGTAAGGCTTACCGCCAGCCTGGACGAGGTGCTGGGGCTCAGTCTGGAAGAATTCAGCCGCGGCTGAATTCGAAGCGTTCGATGCTCGACGTTTGCTCGGTCAGCCTGACGGCGCGGACGATCAGGGTCGTGCCGTCGCCCAGTTCGAGCTGAAGTTCGCGCTGCGGGCCGAACGTCCCGCGTGGCGCGACCAGGGTTTCCGGCTGTTTCAACAGGAGGATTTCCGGCAGCAGCAGGGCGGCCTGGAATGTTTCAGCCGCGCCGGCAATGGTCGGTTTGATGCTGGCCGGCACCGCCTTGGGCGCCATCAGCTGGCCGCCGATTTCCAGTTCGTTGGGTTTGTCGCTTTGCACCCAGCGCACGACGCCGATGTTCCAGTCGCCGCCTCCTTCCGCTTTCAAGCCGATCACCTCGCCGGGGCGGATCTGGGGCAGGGTATCGAAAACACCGCGCAAGGCCAGTCCGCCGGCACTTTCATTGACGATCAGCCATTTGCCGGAAACGAACCGGGTTTCCCGGCCAAGCTGGACGGGCGGGGCATCCGCGTCCTCGCCGGCCGGTTTCTTTCCCCCCAGGAAATGATGGATGGCGGGCAAGCCGACGCAAACTTCGGTGGAGGAAATATTCTGGGAGCGATGGTAAACCCGTTTGGGTGCCGCCGACCAGAGTTTGAGCAGGCGCTGCAGCAAGTCGCGGTGACTGGATTCCTTGGCGGCTTCGGGCGTGTGCTGGGCGCCCGAAGGTTGCTCCGCTTCCAGCCTTTCGGCATGCTGGTGCAGCGCCTGGAACACCGCCTGGGTGTTGAGCAGGATGTCGTTGCGGTTGTCTACCTCGCCGACATTCTGGGGGACGTTCTTGGGCGGGCTGTCGCCGCTGGTCTGCACCAGGAAAAGTCCGGCGGAATTGCCGGCCTGGAGAAAGGGCTGGAATTGGGCCAGGTTGCCGAAGCGGGGCAGGTAGCCGAGAACGCGCTCGACCTCGCCCGGATTCAAATGGTACGGGTTCGACAGCGCGAGCAGCAGTATTTGTTTGTAAACCAGGCCGATGCTGCTTTCGCCGTTTTCGTCGGAGACCGTTTCGTTTGCGATGCCCTGTTCGATGGCGAAGCGGAAAATCTGATGAATCTCGAACCAGACGCCGGCAGGGGCGGGCGCATAGATCTGGTAGCAGATGGCGAGTATCCGCCCGAGCATGGACATGGCGCGCTGGGCGGCGAACTGGATGATTTTTCCCTTGCCTAGGGTGATGCGGGTGCCCTGGTAATCGAGCAGGATGATCTTGTAGCCGGTAGCCAGTTCCGTCAGCAACTGGCGCGACAGATCGGCTAATTCCCGGTTTTTCTCGGGCAGGGGCAGGCGCGTGGCGACAAATTGTTCTTCCAGGGCAGGCAGCAGTTTCAGGATGGCGCCGCGATACAGCTCAAGCAGCTTCAGCCGCGTTTCCATTGCGACTTTCTGCCGGTTGAGCGCGCCGATTTCATAGCTGAGGGAACCGGAAGCGACCGGGAGATTGGTCAGGGGCAGGGCGTTCAGCCATTCCTGCAAATGTCGTGGGCGCTTTTCCACGGTCAGGTCTTCAACTGGGTCGATGGCGGGTACGGTTAGCGTCAACGGCATGTGGGGGTCCCTGTGATTTATAGTTTTTCTTGCAGCACGCGTTAATTTTAGGAACAATCGGACTTTTTGTAAAATTAAGCGCTTACAACGTCATCATACGACAAGACGGGATGTAAGCGAAGCGGGAGTTGGAAAGGGCGGAATGATGAAATTGCTGGAAAAGCTGTTCGAGGGCGCGCTGTGGCGCAGCCGCTATGCCGTGTTGTTTGCCGTGGTCGCCAGCATGGCGGCGGGATTTGCCATTTTTTTCATGGCCACGGTGGACGTTTATTACCTGGTGGTGCACATCGCGCACTATGCCGATCCGGCCATGGAAGAAGCGGCGCGCAAAGTGTTGCACGACAATACCATTACCCACATCGTCGAGGTGGTCGATGGCTACTTGCTGGCGACGGTGATGCTGATTTTTTCCCTCGGGCTGTACGAACTGTTCATCAGCGACATCGACGAGGCGCACGGCAGCCGCTCGTCCAGCAAGATCCTGGTGATCGAAAACCTGGATGACCTGAAAGCTCGCCTGGCCAAAGTAATCCTGATGATCCTGATCGTGACGCTATTCGAACAGGCCCTGAAAATGGACATGAAGACGCCGCTCGACCTGCTGTATCTGGGCGCCAGCATCGCCCTGGTCGGGTTGGCGCTCTATTTCACCCATGCCTCGGAAGCGCTTGCCGGGGCGGAGAGTCAAGGACATGGTCATGAATGAGGCGATGAAACGGATTTTTGCCGCGTTGTTGCTGTTGGCGAGCCTGCCGGCATTGGCGGAAACTCGCGACGTGGCGGGATTTTTCGACCAGAATCTGGGCGACTTCAAGGCGGAGCTGGCCACTGCGCAGAAAGAAGGCAAGCAGGGCATCCTGCTGATGTACGAACTGGAGGATTGCCCGTTCTGCCATCGCATGAGGGAAACCATCCTCAACCAGTCCGAGGTGCAGGACTATTACCGCAAGCATTTCCTCGTATTCAGCGTCGATATCAATGGCGACAACGCCCTGGTGGATTTTTCCGGGAAGGAGACCACCGAGAAGAAATTCGCCGCCGAGCAGCGGGTGCGCGCCACGCCGGTGTTCGCCTTCTATGCGCTCGACGGCAAGCCGATTGCCCGCTATACCGGGGCGGCCAAGGACGTGAATGAGTTCATGCTGCTCGGGCGCTACGTCGTCGAGGGCGCCTGGCAGTCCATGCCATTCGCCAAATACAAACAGCAAGCCGTGAAATGATGGTTTGTAGAGAATTCAAAACCCACCGCAAAGGCGCGAAGGCGCAAAGAATGCGCCAAGTAAATCCCTTGGATTTTCCCGGTTTTTCTTTGCGTATTGCGCCTTTGCGGCGGGAGTTTTGTTTTTCTTTACACGGTTTTCTCCATCTCGGCCTTGCGCTGGCGCTGGTGCTTGGCGTTTCGTCCGCCGCACTGGCCGCCGGCTCGCGGTTGACGCTGGACCAAGCGCTGGCGGCGGCGCAAGCCGCGCATCCCGACTTGCGTCTGGCCGAGGCGGAACGCGCGGCCGCGCTGGCCGGACAGGAGTCGGCGGCGGCCCGCAGCGATCTCGCTGTCAATTTCGATGCCGCGGTGCGCCGGGCGCGCCCTTCCATGGGCGAGGAATCCAACCTGTCCGACAACTACGTCAGGCTCAACGCGCGCAAGAACCTGTACGATTTCGGCCGCACCGCCCTCGCCGAGCAGGCGGCGAAAGCCGGCGTGGATGCGCGCGAAATGGATTTGCTCGAAGCGCGCGAGCGGCTGCGCATCGAGGTGATGGCGCGGTTTTTCGACGTGCTGGCGGCGGACATGCAATACACCGCGGACAACGAGTACATGGCCGTGGGCTACGTCGCCCTCGACACCGCCCGCGACCGCTTCAAGGTCGGCCAGCTTTCCAGCGCCGAACTCGTCGAAACGGAACATCGCTACCAGGAACTCCTGGCGCGGCGCAACGCCAGCCAGGCGCAGACCCGCATCGCGCGGGCACGGCTGGCCAACGCCATGAACCAGCCGGGCCGGCTGGCGGCCGATCTGGAAGACCCCAAACTCCCGGCCAACAACCGCGCTCTGCCGGAATACGAGGACCTGCTGCCGATACTGCGGGAACACAACCCCCGCCTGCGCGCCCAGCTTGCCCTGCTCGAAGCCTCGCGGCAGCGCATGGAAGCGCTGCGCGCCGAGAATTCCCCAGTGCTGGACGCCGAATTCGAAGCTGCCGGCTGGAGCCGGGAAGTCGCCACGCGCGACACCCTGCGCGGCGGCGTGGTGCTGACCTGGCCGCTCTACCAAGGCCGGCGCGTGTCGGCGCAGCTGGCACGGGAGCAAGCGCAATTCCAGAAACTCCAGGCCGAAGCCGACCAGCTCGCGATGGTACTTTCCGAGGCGCTGCTGGAAGTATGGGCCGAGATCGATCAGGTGCGGCGCAGCGTGCGCGCGGCAGCGGCGAAGCAGGTGGAATACCGCGATCTGGCGCTGGAAAAGGCGCGCGGCGAGTACGAAACGGAATTGAAAGCCAACCTGGGCGATGCCATGGCGGCAACCATGGCGGCCAAACTGCGCGAACGCAGCACCGAATACCGGCTGGCGTTGGGGTTCGCACGGCTCGAAGCGCTGCTGGGACAACCGCTGGAACAAAAAGGAACGGGGCAATGAAAAAATGGCTATGGGCCGGCGTATGTTGCGTGGCGGCGACGGGCGCCTGGGCGGCGGATGTCGCCGCCACGCTGCAATGGTCGCAACGCGTGGAACTATCGCCACGGGTTTCCGGCATCGTGCGCGAGGTCAGGGTGCAGGCCGGCGACCGGGTAAAAAAAGGGCAGGTGCTCGTTGCTCTGGATGCCGCCGTCTACGAGGCCAAAGTGGCGGAAAGCCGGGCCGCCGTGGCGAGATTCACCGAAGAAACGGCGGAAGCGCAGCGCGATCTCGGCCGCACCCAGGAACTTTACGACCGCACCGTGATTGCAACGAGCGAACTGGATCAGGCCAAGCTGCGCCAGGCTCGCGCCAAGGCGCAACTGGACGGCGCACGGGCGCGGCTCGCACGCGAACGGACAGACCTGGCCGACAGCCAGCTGCGGGCGCCGTTCGATGCGGTGGTCGTGGCGCGACTGACCGAGCCGGGGCACAGCGTGGCGGTCGGCCTCCAGCCCCAGCCGCTGCTGGTGCTCGCCAAAGCGGGGGAAATGGCGGCGCGCTTCAGGCTGCCGGCCGACCGCGTCGGCAGCGTCAAACCGGGCCAGACCGTGACGGTGAAGATCGGCCGCCAGGAATACCCGGCCACTCTCAAAGCGCCGGGTCTTGAGCCGATGGCGGGCAAGGACGGCCCGGCCTACGAAGTGGATGCGCTGTTCGCGGTGAAGGAATTACTGCGTGCCGGCACGGCGGCGGTGGTTAAACTGCCCGAGTAGGTTTTGTAAGTCGTATTTTCCGGTCTGTGCTTCGGCATGGCCGGCCGGTCATCAGGCGGCTTCCTGCATTTTGCCGCCGTTCATGGCATTTGGCCTCGTGACTCTTTCTCGGCCATAGCGGACGGTGGGGTTTAGTGCCAACTTGGTCTGCAATGCGACGATTACCTGACGCTGGTTTCTTGGGGTCATCGTTGTGGTCATGGTGTTTACCTTTCGATATCATCTCATGACCTTTACACACAAAAAAACTGACAGGCTCCTGGTTTCTACACTCTACCGGCCTCGTGGAGAGCCTGGCGAATGGCCCAGCTACAAGTTAGGCCTTGCGCCACATTTTAACCATTAGTAGCTGTGATCCTCCGCGACCATTTCAGCGATGAGTCAAGTCGTCAGCATCGACTGTACGACGAAAGCAAGTTGGCAGCTCAGATCAAATAGCTATTCTTGGCCGTCTCGAAGAATCTCTCGACGTACTCGCGCGGTTTCTGAACCTCTCGGCTCGCGATAACGTTGATGACAACATTCCCCCGCGTAACCGTGAACTGGGCCAGACCCGCTTTGGTCAACGCGACGTAGTACCCCTCACCCCAGATCGAATCGTCATCGATATCCACCGGTCCTGCGTCGCGCCACCAGACAATCCTTGCCACGATGGCTCCTCTGGTGTCGATGTAAACGCCTGGGGCATCTGCATGCGCACGCCACTGGAGTTGGCGCAACCAGTTAGGGCAGAGCACGATGGGATAGGTCGCCGAGTCTGGGCCAAAGTCGATTGAACAGACCAGCCTTCTGATGAGCGTTGGTGCAGGTTCGTTGTCCAGCGGTACAAGCCGCCCCATCCAGACAGCAGCTGGCAGCTGCTGGTAGCAGTCCCCTGACTCCTCAACATTGATGGGGGCTCCTGGGGCGCGAATGCGGAGAAGCAGAAATTCTGCCTGCCGCGGCTTGTAGACCTTGAATCGCGATATCTCCGCTACGATATGCTCGTCGCGCTGGTCTGACCAAGTAGCAACGTCATCCCCGACGCTTTCCGTCCACTTTCTCTCACCCTCCATCCAGACAGCGTCCCGGGCGACGAGTGGCCGGCGCATACCTATCGGGCGCACCTGTACAAGCGACAGAGGTAGAGGAGGAGTTGGCGCATTCATGCGCTCCAGGAGCATTGGCGTGTCACCAGGTTTCAGCAGGCCTGCTTGGCGAAGCTCTCCTGCCACGTGGCGAAGCGCTATTACGCCAATCAAGGCATGGGGCTTCAGATACTTGACCTTCATGTCAAGGGCGCGCAACTGACCTTCAAGGCGCGTGACCGCCTGTGGTCCGAACGCTTCAAGCCCGCCCCACTCTTGGATGAACATGGCAGCCCGCCGCCGGATCATGAGCTCGTCAACGTCTGCCGCCTTCGCGAGCGCCTGCGCTGTGGAGCGCAACATCTGCGTCCATCCGAGCTCTGTCTCAACGCGCATAGCGCCGGTTCTTTCGTCCGTCAACGCGCGGTCCACCTCCAGTGGGCCAACGAGCTCAAGTTTGTAGAAAAGCGGCAGCGATTGTCCATCCACCGAGATGAGAATACCCCAACGATTGGACAACAACGCAGCAGCCTCCGCCACTGCGAAATCCCTGTGGTTCACGAGTGTGGCCACGGAGGGGCCTAGCAAGGACGCGAGACAATCGAGCTTGCCCACAAGCAGTGTCTGAAGTGCTTGCAGTGGTGCATCCAAGTCGCCACCCAGGAGACGTCGGATGACTCGTTCAAATACCGCTTCACCCGGGGCCGGCTGCACAGCCAGCTTCAGAGCGCAGTTTCGCGCGTGCCGTTGAACCTCGGGGACTTGCAGCCGCAGGGCAAAGTGCAGCAGTTCCTCCAGGATATCCTCGTCATTCAGCGGCTCTATCGTCGGCTCAAAGGGCTTACCGAGTTGGAACTCGCGCGTACAAGCCATCTGCTCTGCCAATAGCGACCAGATTGCCGGCCAGTCCGGCGTCGCACTGATCACCGGCAAGATCGAATCAAGCTCAGTGAGCAGCGACTGCGTGTTTTCCTGGCCGGCCAATACCGAATCCACGAGATTCTCAAATGCGACGGGATGCACGCTATCGCCGTCGAGCAGCCGTCGCGCCTCAAAGTAGCGGAACTTGCCGCCACCCATCCACTGGCTCCACGAACTCCATGGACCCTTGCTTTGCTCGTAGCCGAGCACCAGCTTTCTCGCATATTCAACATTACCTGCCTCGGCAAGCCGCTTTACCAGCATGAAACGACAGCGTGCATCGGACTGCAGGATGTCCCAGCGCTCATACATCCGCTGGACGAGATTGAGCGGCGCGGACTCAGCGAGCTCCGCAAAGCGGTAAGGGGCGTTGTAGTTCAACTCGTCGCCGTCCGCCTCGAAAGCGCGCTCGAGCTCCTCAAGAGTTGCCTCGGAGTCGTACTTGCTTGGCGTATAGGAATGGCGGGGTTCCGGTGCTTCTGACGACCAGCGCTCCATAGCGGCATCCAGCTTGGCTGACTTCAAACCAAGCCTGGCGGCGGCGGTACGAAGGCGTTGGAGCAGTGCGAGCCGCTCGTGCGCTCGGCTGGCCACTTCGATCGCGTCCAGTAGCATTGGGGCTAGCTGGGCAATTTGCCCCGGCCCAGCCGCGTGAGTGACGACGTCAATGAAGTCGCCAATGTGGTCGGGGTCTCGGTAGTACGGCTCCATGTAAAAAGGCAAACACAGCCCACACCAGACCGTAGCGCAGGCCATGAAGGTCTCGGGACGTCGACGGACCATCCCGATCATCAGCAAGTCAACGCGGTTGGGCCATGAGATCAAGTCCCAATCGGCAAGAGACGTTGATACATCGAACCCGAAGCGTGGACCAACCTGCATTGCCTCATCAATGAGCGACATGGTCAGTCGATGGGCTGCAGACGAACCTTCCGTCTCCGTCATGCCTGCGACCTGACGCATGAGCAATGAGACCCGCTGGGCCCGTTGCCCCGGGTCAGCGCCGTTCGCAAGGACCATGATGTCCCGCCAGATGGCGTATTGCGGATCCTTCTTCGGGGGCAGCGCGTACCCTAGGCATTGTTCGGGCATAGTGGCCAGAACGAGCTGTGCGCGTTCAGCATCTCCGACCGCGGCGAAGGACATGGACAGATCAGCCAACCCGTCAAGTTGCCCACTCGGAGTGTCTTCCTGAAGCTCCCCAGCGAGGGCGTCGAGCCGGGCCACTGCGGCTGCGCGGTCTCCATCAATCCGATACGCCGTAACAGCCAACTTCCGCCGGAGGTACCAGGTGCCGTTCAGAGTCGATGTGGCAATCGCATCATCGATCGCGCGAAGGACAGCACGGTACTCCGACTCGCCGCATTTGGCGGCGACCTTGAGTAAGGCGCGAGCGAGCACCGGCACCGCCTTAACGGCTTGTTGGATGCGATAGAAATCACCGCCCCCTTTGGGGCTTAGTCGCAACACGTACCCCATTGCGTTGCGGGCCAGCATCTGGACGCCGCCAGCGGACACAGAAGATGGATCCTTCGCGACGCGCCCAAGAAGCACGCCGACTTTGGAGGAGTACGTTTGGAGAGGCTGCCAGGATGGATGCTTCGAGAGCGTGGTGTCCGGCAATGGTTTCTCAAGCAATGTGCATAGCCTCGCGTGATGCATCACCGCGCCTATCAAGTCATCTAATCCCGAGAGATCAGTGTCGTCGTCGCCCATTGAGACCATGGGCGCAACCAGTTTCTCGAACATGGCTGAGGCGAGGTCGTGGCGGCCTGATGTCACTGCAACAAGTGCCACGGAGCGACGCAGGCCGTTGGGAACCTCGTCAAATCCTGGTAGCTGCAAGGCCGCATCGAACAAAGCGAGTGCCTGCGCAGAGTTGCCGCGTTCATGTGCGGCGAGCCCGGCGTGAACCATCACAGATGGCCGATCTTCAGCAGCGACCCCGAGCTTGTCGCAGAGTTCCTCTGGGCCTGCCGCATCATGCTGAAGCATGACCTCCGCAGCTTCTCGCCGAAGGTGCCGCTTTACAGCGGCGATCGTCTCTTCGGAGGCCGCCTCCGGCGTCTGCCTCATGCCCTCGGTGGCCAGGTGGTCAATCGACTGTTGGATCTGCTCAGCATCTCGGAAGTGGAAGGCTCGCCGCGCCCACTTCTCGAACTCCTTGACGTTGTCCTGGTCACCGTGGTGCTGGAACGTCGGCGTGTGCAGTTGCGACAGCGGCTCGAGGGTCTCGAAGAGCTCCTTCGCGCGGTCGAAATCGCCGCGCTGCAGCAAGGCATCAACAACTTCGTAGCCTCTACTTGGAAAATCCTGCACGAAGGAGACGGCGGCGTCGATGCCACCGACAGCCAGCATCGCCAGCGCCAACCGATCGGCATACTCCAACGCAGTCTCGCGCCGGCCCACTTCATCACGGCACAGCAGGAGTCGCGTGAGTACGGTCGCATCGAGCGTAGAGCGGGCGGCAAACAATCCGAGCCGGATATCGGCATGGATGTCGGATATCGGGCGACCTGCTGCCAGTTGTTGTCGGAAGCGATCAGGCGTCGCCAACGTCAACACATCGTCTTGGTCACCCGCGCGAGCGCGGTATCGCAGTTCAAGCCACCGTTGCGAGCATTCTGGCGGCGCGCCCTTGGCCAACTGTGCGAGGTCACGGTAGACGCGTTTGGAGTATTCAGCATCGATGCTGCCGAGACGTGTCCGCGGCTGAGCGATCACAAACAGCCGGAAACTGTTGTGAAACACACTCCATCCTTGCGATGATTTACGTAGCAGATGGCGCGCGACCACCAGCGCCCGCTCTATCGCACGCTCTGCTACGACCGTGGCCAACAGCTGCAGCGGCATAGGCGCTTCGGCTCTGGCGATGAAACCCAACACGTCCATGGCATCGCTATCGCCAGCGATCTCGCGCCAAGCAGACGTGTAGACGGACTCGATATCCTCGTCGAACTCCATCCCGCCAGCGAGCATGAACCGCCGGCCTGCATCGTCTGCATCCAACAGAGCCTGAATGAGGTACCGAGTCGCCAGCGGATGTCCATGGCTGAGGTAGCTCACATCCAGACGGGAAATCTCTGGGTCAAGGCCGAGTGCATCGGCCATGCGCGCAACCGCCTCTCGCCCCAGCGGACGCATCCGCACAAGCCGGCCACTCTTCTCCGCCTGCTCTTTGACTGCTGGTTTCAGATGCGCGAGATCAAGGCGCTGGGTGCCAAGCACGAACGTGACGCCAGAGGGGATGGCGGCAGGAAGCGGCAATTCGCCCAGCAGTGAGTGTGTCGGCCGCTCTTCCCGCGGTACGTGGTCGAGTCCATCGACGACGATGATGGTGCGTATCCTATCGCGCTCGTAGCGTTCGCCAGCTTGCCTCAGGAGGGCGTCAAACTGCTCCTGGCGCTCGTGCAGAGAGTTGTCGCGTAGACGCAGGCCGACCAGGCCACCGTTGCGCAATTGCGTGTCGACGTCCTCCAAGAAACTGTCGGCCTCGCCCCGGCCAACGCCCTGAGCGGCGCCCGGTACATAGGCTAGGTAGCGCACCAGGCGGATGTTCGGCTCCGTGGCCAGCGCTACCTGTAGCAGGGTCGATTTGCCCGATCCGGGCGGACCTATGAGCGACAGGTAGCCTTGGTCGACGGCACGCAATGCCATTAGCAAGGAGATCTCAGTGTCACGGTTGCGCTGCACATAGGCTCCCACTGGAAACCTGTGGATGTGCAGCGTCTTGGTCGGGTCCCGCCATCCGAGCTCCTGTAGTAGTTCGTCTCGGGACCACCTGTCCTTGTCTCTGGTGTCAGCGACCAGATTCGGCAGCGTTCTAGCAATCTCCGAGGCCAGTCGAGACTGTTCGGCGCTGAGCTTATGAGACTGAATGAACTCCGCTGCGGTGCCATGCACCACGCGCAGGCTGTGCAGGAACCGTTCGAACTCCGCTTCGTTCAAGCCTGACGCGCGTAGCAGCAGATCTACCAGGCGGCTCCAGCCGGAGAGTCGCCATTCCTGCAATGAGCGATAGGGGAAACGTTCAAACTCATCCAGGAATGCTGCGCTGTGGGGAGGTGTTGCGTCGCCATGCTTGTCGTTGACTGACGGAATGTCATTCACGACCAGACGGATCTCGACGCGGGCATCTGGGTTGTCCTTGCTCAAACACTGCCAAGCATGGATCAACGGCTTCAGCAGGCCGTCCGCCCCGGTGAATATCGTCTCGACCGTGAAAGTGCCTGGGAACTTGGACGTCTTGAACTGATGGCCGACCACCAACCCATCGAATCCGAGCACCAAGTCGTCAGCGATGCCCGCGCTTCGGTCGGCCAAGCCAACCCACCGCAGCTGATCGCGCTCAAGCGCGGCGTAAATGGCTGCGCCAGCTTTCTCGTACTGGCCGACATACCCTCGGAGGGCTCGTCGCTCTCCTTCGGCCGGGGGCGTCACAGGGACCGCGATAGGGGACTTATTTTTCAATTGAACCGACGACCTTTGAATGGCAAGCCCAAAGTGCTCTTAAGTGCCTGAGTTCGCTTTCTGTCATGGACTGCAACACGGGGTCACAAACCGTCAGTCGAGCTGCCCACAGCAAACAACCGCCTCCAGCTTGAAACGGACACCTATTGTCACTCTCGCGATGACCGCTTCTGGCCGATTGTACGCATTCGGCATTCGCTCCGAAAGCCGTCGTTTGACAATCCGCAGAATAATCAGACTTCGATCAACAACGAAGGAGTCTGAAATGGAAACCACTCACCACCGGGAGCCTTGGAACAAAGGCAAGCTGGTCGGCCAGAAGCCGCCCCTGAAGCCCAAGGATATCTGGGCGATCCGGACACACCTCCAGAACGAGCGCCACGTCAGGAACCTTGCCATGTTCAATTTGGCAATCGACAGCAAGCTGCGTGGCTGCGACCTCGTAAATCTGCGTGTTCGGGATGTTTCGCATGGTAACCAGATTCTGCCTCGGGCAATGATCGTGCAACGAAAGACGCAACGGCCGGTTCAGTTTGAATTGACTGAGCCAACCAGGTCTGCGGTTGCGGCAGAGAGCTCGTAACATATTTCTTATTTCTTCATGCGGCACGACGCGGCCCGTCTTACTTCCGTTCCTTTATTAGGAAGGGCTCGTCTGGCCAGGGTCCGCGTATCGAAGTTACGCCCGAGCAACTGAATGAGCTATGCAAATGGGTCCACCCCCATCTTGTTTCTCCGGCTTCGGTCGATGAGATAAAGGCGGCTTACGAAAGGTTCATGGCATACATCGACTATGACGTTATACGGCCATTCTTCGCATTGGGAACTATGGAAGGATGCGCGAGGGATATCCTCATGGTTTTGGCAATCCGGTGCGCTTAACGTCCGGTTCGGAAAAAGACTGATGGGCAGCTTTGTGTCGATAGTTCGCATTCGTCAAATCGGAAAGCTGACGTTGAGCACGATTTTTTGTCGAATGGCCGGTAATCGCCGCATTGCAGACCAAGTTGGCGCTGAGCCCATCGTCCGTTCTGGCCGATGACCCGCCGCAGTGCAAGCAAAACCGAAGGTCCGCTGCTGCAGGCAAGGACCCAACGTTCAGGCTCTTTTTCGACCAAATCCAGTAACGGCAGAGTTGCTTGCAGGCATTCGCCGGAATGTGCCTTGAAGATCAGTAGTGGGCACTTCGACCGTTCGTTGTTCCTCGAAGCCAGACGGCGTCCGACAGGTTAACCTGCGTAGCTTGGCTGGAAGCGATGTTCAGTATCTTTTACCGATGGCCGGTCACGTTGCTGCCGCCGAATTTTTTTTGTTCTCTGCCGTCCGTCCGATCCGGCCGGGATAGGTCCAGCCGTTGCGCCATGCGCCGACCACCAGGTTGGGGTATTCCGGCCGGCCCAGGCTGCCGTTGTAGCGGCCAAGGGCGCGGAACAGGTCGCCTTTTTCGATGTCGAGGTAGTGGCGCAGGATAGTGCAGCCGTAGCGCAGGTTGGTGCGCAGGTGGAACAGGTTCTGTTCGGAGGTGCCGATCTGCCTGACCCAGAACGGCATCACCTGCATGTAGCCGCGCGCTCCGGCGCCGGACAGCGCATATTTCTTGAAGCCGCTTTCCACCTGTATCAGCCCCAACACCAGTTGCGGGTCGAGGCCGGCGCGGGTGGCTTCGTATTGGACGGTCTTGAGGAAATCGAGGCGCACCATCTTGTCCGGGATGCGCTTTTCCAGCCGCAGCGACATTTCCGCCAGCCAGTTGTAGCCTTCGGTCTGCGAGGCGAAAATCAGGCGCGGCGCGGCGCTGTCGCTGATGGCTTTCTGCAGCGAGGCCTGCACGCTGGCGCTCAGCGGTTCGTAGACCTGGCTGCCGGCGAAGGCCGGCAGGCTGAGCAGCAGCGAAA
>JAQTMN010000039.1 GCA_028714315.1 Sulfuricella sp.
GCGCCAACCATCTGGCGGAAATGGGCATCGGCCGCTACACCGGCTCCCTCACCTCGACCAAGCTCAAGGTGACCGGCATCGATTTGTTCTCCGCGGGCAATTTCTCGGGCGGCGACAAGACCGAGGACATCCTCCTGTCCGACCCCGTGGCCGGCGTGTACAAAAGGCTGGTGATCGAGGACAACAAGCTGGTCGGCGCCGTACTGTACGGCGACACCGTGGACGGCGCGTGGTATTTCCAGCTGCTGCGCGAAGGGCGGGACATCTCCGACATCCGCGACCATCTCATGTTCGGCCAGAGCCGCGTCGGCGACGTCGGCCACCAGGGCCAGCACAAGGCCGCGGCGATGTCCGACGACATGGAAGTGTGCGGCTGCAACGGCGTGTGCAAGGGCACCATCGTCAAGGCGATCAAGGAAAAAGGCCTGTTCACCCTGGACGACGTGAAAAAGCACACCAAGGCGGCATCCTCGTGCGGCTCGTGCACCGGCCTGGTGGAGCAGATCCTGACTTCCACCCTGGGCGGCGACTACTCGCCGGCGCCGGCGGTCAAGCCGATGTGCGGCTGCACCGACCATACCCACGAGGAAGTGCGCGCCGTCATCCGCAAGCACAAGCTGCTGTCCATCCCGGAGACCATGCGCTTCCTCGAATGGCGCACGCCCGACGGCTGCTCCAGCTGCCGCCCGGCGCTCAACTACTACCTGATTTCCACCTGGCCGCACGAAGCGAAAAACGATCCGCAGTCGCGCTTCATCAACGAACGCGCCCACGCCAACATCCAGAAAGACGGCACCTATTCGGTGGTGCCGCGCATGTGGGGCGGCGTGACCACCGCCGCCGACCTGCGCCGCATCGCCGACGTGGCGGACAAATACCAGGTGCCGATGATCCGCGTCACCGGCGGCCAGCGCATCGACCTGTTCGGCATCAAGAAGGAAGACCTGCCCGGCGTGTGGGCCGACCTCGACATGCCTTCCGGCCATGCCTACGGCAAGGCGCTGCGCACCGTGAAAACCTGCGTCGGCAGCGAATTCTGCCGCTTCGGCACGCAGAATTCGACGCAGATGGGCATCGACCTGGAACAGGCCTTCTACAAAATGTGGGCGCCGCACAAGGTCAAGCTCGCCGTGTCCGGCTGCCCGCGCAACTGCGCCGAGGCCGCGATCAAGGACGTCGGCGTGATCGGCGTCGATTCCGGCTGGGAAATCTACGTCGGCGGCAACGGCGGCATCAAGACCGAAGTGGCGGAATTCCTGGTCAAGGTCAAGACGGCGGAAGAAGTGCTGGAATACAGCGGCGCCTTCCTCCAGCTCTACCGCGAGGAAGCGCGCTACCTCGACCGCACCGTGCACTGGCTGCAACGCGTGGGTCTGGATTACGTCAAGAAACGGATGCTGGAAGACGAGGCCGGCCGCAAGGCGCTGTACGCCAGGCTGATGTTCGCCGTCCAGGGCGAGCAGGATCCGTGGCGTGAATGCACCGCGGACGGTGAGGCGAAGCGGGAATTCGAGATGCTGGAAGCGTAGCGCTCCGCCCGAAAATCGCATTGGGCGCGGCAAGAACCAGCTGGTTCTTGGCTGTCGCCCAACCCGCGTAATCCTAGTAAGCTATTGCCTGTGTCTTCGTGCGATCACAGGATTAAGAACCAATGACGAGTATCGGCACCATCATCATCGGCGACGAGCTGCTCAGCGGCAAGCGCCAGGACAGCCACTTTTCCCACGTCGTCGCTGCCCTGGCCGCGCGCGGCCTGGAGCTGAAATGGGCGCGCATTATCGGCGACGATCCCGCGCTGATCGTCGAGACCCTGCGCCAGACGTTTGCGCGCGACGACATCGTGTTCTGTTTCGGCGGCATCGGCGCGACGCCCGACGATTACACCCGGCAGTGCGCGGCGGAGGCCGCCGGGGTGGCGCTTTACCGCCACCCGGACGCGGTGGCGGAAATCGAGGCGCGCTTCGGCGCGGAGGCTTATCCGCGCCGCATCCTGATGGCCGACCTGCCGCAGGGGAGCCGCATCGTCCCCAATCCGTTCAACCGCGTGCCCGGCTTTTCCCTCGGCCGTCATCATTTCCTGCCGGGCTTTCCGCAGATGGCCTGGCCGATGATGGACTGGGTGCTCGACACGCTCTACCCCGAAATCCGCAACCAGGCGCCGGAAAGCGAAGCCATTTTCACCGTACAGGACGCGATGGAAAGTCCGCTGCTCGACCTGATGAACGAGTTCGTCCAGCGCTATCCCGACCTGCGCTTTTCCAGCCTGCCGCATCTGGGCGAGGAGGGCGAGCGCAAGGTGGAATTCGGCCTGCGCGGCGAGCGGCAGCGCGTGGCCGAAGCGGCCGCTTTCCTGAAACAGGGCATCGCGACGCTGGGCTTCCGCTGGACAGAGCACTGATCCGGAAAACGCAGCCCGCGTGAACCTTCATCCATTTCACCGCGTAGGTGCGAATTCATTCGCACAATATCCGGTGATTGTGCGAATGAATTCGCACCTACCGACCGCCTTTTTATTGGATGCCCCCTGACCTCCGCAGCCACTGAATTAATTCCCGAACAGCCGCGCCGCCTCGTCTAGAATAAAATCAGGAACAGCTTGAAAGGAGGGCGCGATGGGACTGCCTATCGATATCGCCACCACGGTCAGCGACGAATTGTCGCGAATCCTCGAAGCGGCGGTGAACGACCCGGACGCCGACGAGCCGCCTTCCCTCGGCTCGGTCAGGAGCTGCATCGCCGCCATGGCCAACGGCGAGGCGCTCGAAGCCGACCGCCTGCACTTCGACGAAGGCCTAACGCTGCTCGAGGAAATCGACGGACTGATCGAGACGTTCGGCGAAGACGCCCTCGCGATCGATTTTGTCAGCGTCAAGGCAAGCGAAGACCTTACCCGCATCATCGAAGCCGTGATGGACACCGGCGCCAGTCCGCCCTCTCTCGGCGCCGTGCGCGATGCCATGCAGAACGGGCTGGTGGCCCAGCTGGCCGGGGAAGGCATCATCGACCCCGATGCCGCCGAAACCGCGTTCACCCAGATCGATGCGCTGATCGACCGCTACGGGCGGGATACGGCGGCGGAAGAGTTCCTGCGCTACGAGTGAGGCTTGCGCGGATGTCGGGCCGAAGCTCCCGCGGCTATTCGATGCCGTGCAGGCTGTTCACCCAGCGAATCAGGGTCTGGCTGCCGAGCAGGTTCGCGATTTCCATCGGGAAAAACAGCACCGCATATAGCGCTATCAAAATCAGAATCAGCAGCACGTGACCGAACACGCTTTCCGGCCGCAGCACCCCCCAGTATTTCATGGCAAGAAACACCAGATCTTTCTTGTGCTCGGTCATCTGGCGGTATTTGCGCACCAGCTTGACCAGCAAAAAAGCCGCATAGCCGCCGGTCAGCGACAGGAACACCACGCGGAACAGGCCATACATGTCGGTGCCGCCGAGCAGCGCCCGGTGGTACATCAGCGACAGCGCGCCCATCACCACCGAGGCGGTCACCGCGATCAGGATGTTGGCGATGAGGCGGCGGCGCTCGCGGGCAAGGTCTTCCTGGCGCTGGATGAAGAAAGCATCCACCTCGTGCTTCAGATATTCCACCCGGTCCTGCACCAGTGCGGTGATTTCCAGCTTGATCACGCGGACGCGTTCGTCGATGGTGAGACCCAGCTTGTCGGTGGCGTAGTCGACCAAGGCGATTACATCATCCTTGGTAAATTGGCGCTGGCTGTGGAGTTCGGCGGAAATCTTGTCGAGCTTGGCGTCCACCTCCTGGCTTGCGCCCAGCACCACTTCGCGCAGTTCGCCGCTGGCTTGGGCAATGCCGTCGCGCACCACGACATTGAGCTTTTCCGCCGCCGTTTCGACGGCGGTGCGGGAAACCTGCTCCAGGCTTTCCCGCGCGTAATCCATTTCTTTTTCAAACCAGGCCATGGACATCCTCTGTCGGTCGGGTTAATTGGGCGCCTTGCCGATGGCGCCTTCCTTGCCGGAGAGCAGGTTCTGGATGTTGCTCTTGTGCCGCCAGATCAGGAGCGCGCACAACGCCGCCACCGCCCCGACCAGCACGCCGGCATCGAGCAGCGCAAGCGCATAAAGCGGCGCCAACACCGCGGCAATCAGGGCCGACAGCGAGGAAATCCGCCAAAGCCTGGCTGCCAGCAGCCACGTGGCCAGAGCCGCCAGGCCGAGCCAGGGATTGAGCGCGAGCAGGATGCCCAGCGCCGTGGCCACGCCCTTGCCGCCGTAAAACCCGAAAAACACCGGATAGACGTGGCCGAGGAACACCGCGACGGCCGCGGCGGCGACCGCGGTTTCATCCAGCCCGTACGCCGGCGCCAGGCGTAGCGCGAGGAATACCGCCAGCCAGCCCTTGGCGCCGTCGCCCAGCAGGGTCAGCGCGGCGGCCAGTTTTTTGCCGGTGCGCAGCACGTTGGTCGCACCCGGATTCTTCGAGCCGAAGGTGCGCGGATCGGGCAGGCCGAAAGCCTTGCTGGTGAGGACGGCGAAGGAAACCGAGCCGATCAGGTAAGCGGCGAGGATGAAAATTACCGAATTCATATCAAATCACTTAAAATGGTTTATTGAATTTTACGGCAAATAACCCTGCGATGGACATCGTTTTCCTGGAAGAAATCAAGCTCGACATCCTCATCGGCATCTATGAGTGGGAGCGCAAGATCCCGCAAACCATCCGCCTCGACATCGAGATCGGCCTGCCGCACAGCCGCGCGGGGGAGACCGACAGCATCGCCGACACCATCGACTATGGCGCGGTGATGGAGCGTATCCGGCAAACCGCGGCCGAGCAGCATTTTTCCCTGGTGGAAGCCCTCGCGGAGCACATCGCCGGTTTGATCCGCAGCGAGTTCGGCGCGCCCTGGGTCAAGGTTTCCGTCGCCAAGCTGGGCATGCTGCGCGGCGTCAAGCGGCTGGGTGTCGTCATCGAGCGGGGCGACAAATCATCGGCCTAGAAATCCCGGCCGCCGCGCTGCTGATCCTGCTCCTCGCCTACACCATCCGCGGCGTCACCGGCTTCGGCTCCGGCCTGATCTCGGTGCCGCTGCTGGCGCATTTCATGCCGCTGCAATTCGTCGTGCCGTTCGTGCTGGTGCTGGACTTCACCGCTTCCATCGTCCTCGGCGGCAACCACCGCGAGCAAATCGACTGGCGCGAAATCAGGCCGCTGCTGCCGTTCAGCGCCGTGGGCATCATCCTGGGCGCCACGCTGCTGATCCAGCTGCCGCGCGAACCGCTGCTGACCGGGCTCGGCGTTCTTGTCGCGATCTTCGGCGTACGCACCCTGCTCGACCTCCACGGTGACAAGCCGATCTCCCGTTTCTGGGCCGCACCCACCGGCCTGACGGGCGGCACGGTGGGCGCCCTGTTCGGCACCGGCGGCCCGCCCTACATCATCTACCTGTCGCATCGCCTGAAAGACAAGGCGCAGCTGCGCGCCACTTTCTCCGGCCTGTTCATGCTGGAAGGCGGACTGCGCATCGTCATGTTCCTCGCCACCGGGCTGCTGCTGCAAAAAGGGATGCTGGCGGGGCTTCTCGCCGCCCTGCCGGTCATGGCGCTCGGCCTGTATTTCGGCCACCGCGTGCATCTCGGCATATCGCGCCGGCAGCTGTTCAGGCTCATCGGCCTGCTGCTTGTCGGCAGTGGCGGATCGCTCCTGTGGAAAGCCTGGAACTGACCTTGGAGCACCCGCGCCGTCAGCCGCGCGGGTGATGCTGCGCATGCAGCTGTTTCAGCCGTTCGCGCGCCACGTGGGTGTAAATCTGGGTGGTGGAAATGTCGGCGTGGCCCAGCAGCATCTGCACCACGCGCAAATCGGCGCCATGGTTGAGCAAATGGGTGGCGAAAGCGTGGCGCAGCGTGTGCGGCGACAAAGGCTTGCCGACACCGCCGGCGATGGCGCGGCGCTTGATCAGACACCAGAAACCCTGGCGGGTCATCGCCGCGCCGCGCGCGGTGACGAACAAGGCGTCGCACGGCCGGCCGCCCAGCAATGAAGGCCGGGCCTCGGCCCGGTAGCGCTTGATCCAGGCGATCGCCTCTTCGCCCAGCGGCACCAGCCGCTCCTTGCCGCCCTTGCCCATGACCCGCACCACGCCCATGTCCAGGCTCGCTTCCATCACCTTCAGGGCAACCAGCTCGGAAACCCGCAGGCCCGTGGCATAAAGCGTTTCCAGCATGGCCTTGTCGCGCAGCCCAAGCGGATCGCCGTCCGGAATATTCAGCAACGCCTCGACGTCCGCCTCGGTCAGGCTCTTGGGCAGCGCCCTGACCTGTTTCGGCGAGGCGATATTGAGCGTGGGGTCGGCCCCGATCCGGCCCTGCCGCAGCAGGTAGCGGTAGAACCGCCGCAGGCTGGACAGCTCGCGGCTGGCGGTGCTGGCGCGGGTTTTGGCGACATTGTACTGGTGCGCCAGGTAGCCCTCTAGGTCGGCATGGCGGCCATCGGGCAGGCTCCTTCCCCGCTCGTGCAGCCACGCGCCGAACTGCCGCAGATCGCGCCGATAGCTTTCCAGGGTATTGCGTGCCAAGCCGTCCTCCAGCCACAGCGCATCGCAGAATTCATCAAGCAGGCTTGCATCAGAGTGAAACTCGCGCAGCGAGACCTCGTCCCCCTCGCCCGCCTGCGGGATAACCAGCGACTTGGCGGCTTTGCCGCCTAGTCGAATGGCTAGTAGTTCCATCAGAGGGCTAGGGGAGAGGGGAACGCTCATGCGCCAACAGCCAACGCTTGATCGCCAGCGGGTCGCCGCCGGTGCCGCCCATGAAGCCGCCGAGGCCGTTCTGTGCCAGCACGCGGTGGCAGGGAATGACGATGGGGATCGGATTGGTGCCGCAGGCGCGGCCCACGGCGCGCGGCGCGGTATGCAGCCGTTGCGCCAGTTCGCCGTAGCGCAGCGTCGAGCCGCCGGGAATCTCGCGCAGCGCCTGCCACACTTTCGTCTGGAACGCGGTGCCGCGCGTGGCGAGCGGCAGGTCGAAGCGGAACGCCGGGTCGGCCAGGTAGGCGCGCAGCTGGCCGCAAACTTCCTCGGCCACCGGGTTTTGCGGAGCCAGCTCCGGGGTGTCGAGCGGCAGGAAGTCGATCCCGACCAAAAACTCGCCGTCCGTCGAGACGCCAAGCACGGCAAAAGGAGTAGCCAATCTGGCTTGATAGGCTTTCATCAGGACATTATAGCGCGAAGAATCGCAAGGACGCCCGACGCCAAAATGGACAAAGGCCACGAAGGGGCTGCCTTCGTGGCCTTTGACCCGGAAATGCGAGGCTTGCTTACTCTGCCGACGGGGCCTTGCGGGCAACCAGCTTTTCCTTGATGCGCGCGGACTTGCCGGAACGGTCGCGCAAGTAGTACAGCTTGGCGCGGCGCACGTCGCCGCGGCGTTTCAGCTCGATGCTGGCAATCAGCGGCGAATAGGTCTGGAAAGTACGCTCCACGCCTTCACCCGAAGAAACCTTGCGCACGATAAAGGAGGAATTGAGACCCTTGTTGCGCTTGGCGATGACCACGCCCTCGAAAGCCTGCACGCGCTTGCGCGTGCCTTCAACCACGTTGACGCCGACGATCACCGTGTCGCCGGGGGCGAAGTCGGGGATGGTCTTGCCCAGGCGGGCGATTTCTTCCTGTTCCAGTTGCTTGATGATATCCATTTGAAACTACTCCTAAGGTTATTTATCTGGATTCCTGTTCCTGCTGATACTCGGCCAGCAGCCCGGATTCCTCTTTTGTCAACTGACGGGCGGCCAACAAGTCAGGCCGCCTGAGCCAGGTCCTTCCCAACGCCTGCTTCAACCGCCAGCGTTGAATTTCCGCATGGTGCCCGGACAACAGCATATCCGGCACCGCCTCGCCCCGGTAAACCTCGGGGCGGGTGTAGTGGGGGCAATCCAGCAGCCCGTCCACGAATGAATCCTGCACGGCGGAATCGGCGTCGCCGAGCACGCCCGGCAACTGCCTGACGATGGCATCGATCAGCACCATCGCCGCCAGTTCGCCGCCCGACAGCACATAGTCGCCGAGCGATATTTCTTCATCCACCTGGTTTTGCAGCAGGCGCTCGTCCACGCCCTCGTAGCGGCTCGCCAGCAGGATCACGCCCGGTTCGCGGGTCAGCTCCATCACGCGCGAGTGGGTCAGCGTCTTGCCCTGGGGCGACAGGTGGATCACCCTGGCCTTTTCGACGCCAGCCTGGCGCTGCCGCTCCTTTGCTGCGAGAATCGCCTTCTCCAGCGGCTCCGCCAGCATCACCATGCCAGGCCCGCCGCCATACGGCCGATCATCCACCGTGCGGTAGTTATCCTCGGTGAAGTCCCGCGGATTCCACGTTTGCAGCTGGAACCGCCCCTGCTCCAACGCCCGCCGCGTGATGCCGTACTTGGCCAGCGCGTCGAACATCGGCGGGAACAGGGTGATGACGTCGAAATTCAATAATCCGCGCCCCAGTCCGCGCTGACCCGGCCGGCAGCCAGGTCCACATCCAGGATGACCTGCTTGACGAACGGGATCAGCCGTTCGCGCTCGCCTTCCACCACCAGCACGTCGTTGGCGCCGGTTTCCAGCACGTCCGCCACTTTGCCCAGCGCTTCGCCCTGGATATTGACCACTTCCAGCCCGATCAGATCGGACCAGTAATATTCGTTTTCCGCAGCTTCCGGCAACGCCTCGCGCAATACGCCGACTTCCCGGCCCTTGAGCGCGGCGGCCGCATCGCGGCCGTCGCATCCGGCCAGCATGGCCACCAGCGTCTGGTGATGGCCTTCGCTGTCCAGCACGGCCATTTCGCGCCAGTCATCATCGCGCCCCACGTACCAGGCCGGGTAATCCAGCAGGCTGTCTACTTCCTCGGTAAATGGCTGAATCTTCACCCAGCCACGCACACCGAACGGGGCGACGATGCGCCCCATGACCACCAGATTTTTAGGCCGCGGCACGCTTGACGAGCTTCGCCACGGCGTCGGACAGCAATGCGCCGTTGCCTTGCCAGTAGCTGATGCGGTCGTTGTCGAGACGCACCGCTTCCTGGCCCTCGCGTGCGACGGGATTATAGAAACCCACGCGCTCGATGAAACGGCCATCGCGGCGATTGCGGGAATCGGCTACCACGACGTTGAAAAAGGGGCGCTTCTTGGCGCCACCACGGGCAAGTCGAATCACAACCATTGGTTTTACCCTTTAAAAAACTGGTCTAAAAAGGCGGCAATTCTACGCTAAGTTTTGGAATAAAGGCAAGAAAGATTTAACGGTCATGGCGAATCACTCCACGACCCAAAATCATGAAACGTTGATTCGCCACGACCGTTTCCCTCACCCCTAACCCTCTGATGGAACTACTAGCCATTCGACTAGGCGGCAAAGCCGCCAAGTCGCTGGTTATCCCGCAAGCGGGCGAGGGGGAACCGGTCTCGCTTCGCGAGTTTCGTGTTAACGCGTGCAACAGGCCCATCACATCCCCGGCAGCATGCCTTTCATGCCCCGCATCATTTTCGCCATGCCGCCCTTGGACACCATTTTCATCATTTTCTGGGTCTGCTCGAACTGGCTGAGCAGGCGGTTCACTTCCTGCACCTGCACACCCGCACCGGCGGCGATGCGGCGCTTGCGCGACGCCTTGAGAATGGCCGGATTGCGGCGCTCGCCAGGCGTCATCGAGTTGATGATCCCCTCGATACGGTTGATCGACTTGTCGTCCGCCGCGCCTTGGGCGGCTTTGCCCAGATGCGCCGGCAGTTTGTCCATCAGGGCGGCCACCCCGCCCATTTTTTTCATCTGCTGCAATTGCGCCTTGAAATCCTCCAGGTCGAAGCTCTTGCCGGACTTGATCTTCTTCGCCAGCTTGACCGCTTCTTCCTGGTCCACGCCGCGCTGGGCTTCCTCGATCAGCGACAGCACGTCGCCCATACCGAGAATGCGCGAGGCCATGCGCTCCGGATGGAAGGGTTCGAGACCGCCGACTTTTTCGCCGACGCCGGCGAACTTGATCGGCTTGCCGGTAACGTGGCGCACCGACAGCGCCGCACCGCCGCGCGCGTCGCCGTCGAGCTTGGTGAGCACCACCCCGGTCAGGGTCAGCGCGTCGTTGAATGCCTTGGCGGTGTTGACCGCGTCCTGCCCCTGCATGGCATCGACCACGAACAGGGTCTCTATCGGGTTGAGCACTTCGTGCAGGCGCTTGATCTCGGCCATCATCGCTTCGTCGATCGCCAGGCGGCCGGCAGTATCGACGATCAGCACGTCGTGGAAATGCTTGTCGGCGTAGTCGCGCGCCGCCAGTGCGATTTGCTCCGGCTTCTGGCTCGGCTCGGCGGGAAAATAATCGGTGTCGAGCTGCTGCGCGAGAGAGCGCAATTGCTCCATTGCCGCCGGGCGATAGACGTCGCAGCTCGCCAGCAGCACTTTCTTCTTCAATTGCTCGCGCAGGTATTTGGCCAGCTTGGCCGAAGTGGTGGTCTTGCCGGCGCCTTGCAGGCCGGCCATCAGGATCACGGCGGGCGGCTGGGTGGCGAAATTGAGCGCGGCGTTCTGCCCGCCCATCAGCTTGGTCATTTCCTGATGGACGATGCCGATCACTGCCTGACCCGGCGTCAGGCTGGCCAGCACTTCCTGGCCCTGGGCGCGCTCCTTGACGTGGGCGATGAAGTCCTTCACCACCGGCAGCGCGACGTCGGCTTCGAGTAGGGCCATGCGCACTTCGCGCAGGGCGTCCTGGATGTTGGCTTCGGTCAGGCGGGCCTGGCCGCGCAGGGTTTTGATGACGCCGGCAAGGCGCGAGGAAAGATTGTCGAACATGCTGGAATACCCGCTGAATGTTAATCCGGATGAGGATAGTGTAGACTTGAGCTACAGAAACACATAGCCGACAAGTTTACAACACAATGAGCGGTTCACTCCATTTCCTCGCTTTCCTGCTCTACGGCGCCCTCGGATTGTTCTTTTGGCGCTCGGTCTGGCGCCCGGCGGACGCCGGCCAGCCATCCTCCCCGGCCGTTGCGGGACGTCTGGCCACGCTCGCGCCTCTCGCGCTGCATGGCGGGCTGCTTTATTCCTCCTTGCTCCCCGACGCCCAACTCAGCCTCGGCGTGGGCAATACAGTCTCGGCCATCGCCTGGCTGACCGTGCTGGTATATTGGCTCGCCAGCTTCCGCTACAACATGGAGGGCCTGCAAACGCTGGTACTGCCCGGCGCCGGCTTGTGCCTGCTGTTGCCGCTGGCGTTTCCGGAAGCGCATACGATCACCCATACCGAGCTGCCGGTGTTCAAGATTCACCTGCTGATCTCGCTGCTCGCCTATAGCCTGTTCACCATCGCGGCCTTGCACGCCCTGCTGATGGCCCTGGCGGAACGGCGCCTGCACGGCCACGCCCTGTCGCATATCCTGAACAAGCTACCGCCGCTGCTGGCGATGGAGTCGCTGCTGTTTCGCATCATCACCGTCGGCTTCGTCCTGCTTACCCTGTCCATCCTGAGCGGCGTGATGTTCTCCGAGGAGCTGTTCCACAAGCCGCTGCAATTCAATCACAAGTCGCTGTTCGCGCTGCTCTCCTGGGGCATCTATGCCGCGTTGCTGGGCGGGCGCAAAATTTACGGCTGGCGCGGGCGCACGGCCATCCGCTGGACGTTGGCCGGCTTCGCCATGCTGCTCCTGGCCTATCTCGGCAGCAAGTTCGTGCTGGAAGTGGTGCTGCACCGCTAACCCCCCCTTGGACGACATTCCCTTAAGCCTGCTGCTGGGCGCGCTTGCGCTGATCCTGGTCGTTTCGGGGTTCTTCTCCATTTCCGAAACCAGCATGATGGCGCTCAACCGCTATCGGCTGAAGCACCTGGTCAAGCGCGGCCACCGCGGCGCAAAACTCACCGCGCAGCTGCTGGAGAAAACCGACCGGCTGCTCGGCGTCATCCTGCTCGGCAATAATCTCCTCAACGCCGCTGCCGCCGCGCTGGTCACCATCATTACCATCCGGTTGTTCGGCGACAACGAGTGGTCGCTGACGCTGGGTACGCTCGCCGTCACCTTCCTCATCCTGGTATTCAGCGAAGTCACCCCTAAAGTGCTGGGCGCCGCGTACCCGGAGCGCATCGCGATCCCGTCGAGCTATATCCTCACGCCGCTGCTCAAGCTGTTCTATCCGGCAATCTGGTTCATCAACCTGTTCGTCCGCACCCTGCTCTGGCTATTGCGCCTGAAGCCGCCCTCCACCGCCACCGCCCTCACCATGGATGAGCTGCGCACGCTGGTGCTGGAAGCGGGCCATTACATCCCGCCCAAACACCAGAGCATTTTCCTCAACCTGTTCGAGCTGGAAAAAATCTGCGTGGAGGACATCATGACGCCGCGCAGCCAGATCGAGGCGATCGACCTCGACGCGCCCGAGGAAACCATCCGCGAGCAACTCGCCACCAGCCATCACACCCGTCTGCCGGTGTACCACGACCGGCTGGACAATGTCGCGGGCATCATCCATATCCGCCATGTCCTGCACCAGCTGCGCAGCCACGAAATCGATGCCGGAATGCTGCGGGAAATTCTGCGCGAACCCTACTTCACCCCCGCCGGAACTTCACTGTTTTCCCAACTGCAGCAGTTCCAGGAAAACCGCCAGCACATCGGCCTGGTGGTGGACGAATATGGAGAACTGCTCGGTCTGGTCAGCCTGGAAGACATCCTGGAAGAAATCGTCGGCGAGTTCACCTCGCATCCCACGGCCCGCGGCGGCATCTACGCACAGGACGACGGTAGCTGGCTGGTGGACGGCGGCAGTACGCTGCGCGACCTGAACCGAAAGCTCAAGCTCAACTTGCCGCTGGACGGCCCCAAAACCCTGAACGGCTTGATCCTTGAACATTTCGAAGACATCCCCGAGGCGGGCACCAGCTTCAAGATCGCCGGGCATACACTGGAAATCGTCCAGACCCAGGGGCGGGTCGTCAAGGTTGTGCGTATTTTTCCGCCGCCGATTGCTACACGGTAACTTGCGCCGCCTTTACAAAAAAACGTGCCAAGTTCATTATTCGATTGTTTTCTAACCAGTAACCGGCCAACCTAGATGTCAGCTGCAACAACCTCGACCAAGCTCAGCGGACTCGCACACGCACTGGTGCAGAGCAGCCGTCTGCAGGAAGCCGATGCCGCAGCCCTGCAGACCCAAGCCGCCGCCGACAATCTCAGCTTCGTGACCCAGCTGGTTCAAAGCCGGAAAATGACCGCGCTGGAAGTCGCGGTATTCTCCGCGCAAACCTTCGGTTTCCCCTTGCTGGACCTGGCCGCGATCGATGTCGATCATTTGCCGCAGGATGTGCTCGACGCCAAGCTGATCCAGAGCCGCCGCGTCCTGGCGCTGCAAAAACGCGGCAACCGCCTGTTCCTGGCCACTTCCGATCCGGCCAACCTGCGTGCCCTGGACGATGTCCGCTTCAAGACCAGCCTGGCGGTCGAGCCGGTAGTGGTGGAGGACAACAAGCTCGGGCTGCTGATCGACAAAATTGCCCAGGCCACCGACACCTCGATGCAAAACCTGGCCGGCGAGGACATCGATCTCGAATTCACGGACGAGGCGGCGCTGACGCAGAAAGACGAAGGCATCAGCGCGGAAATCGACGACGCGCCGGTGGTACGCTTCCTCCAGAAAATCCTGCTCGACGCGATCAATACCGGGGTGTCCGACATCCACTTCGAACCCTACGAGAAATACTACCGGATCCGCTACCGCCTCGACGGCATACTCTACGAAGTCGCCCAGCCTCCCTTGGCGATCAAGGAAAAACTTGCTTCCCGCATCAAGGTGATATCCAAGCTCGACATCTCCGAAAAGCGCGTGCCGCAGGACGGGCGGATGAAGCTAGTGCTGTCCAAGAACCGCGCCATCGACTTCCGCGTCAGCACCCTGCCCACCCTGTACGGCGAGAAGATCGTGATGCGCATCCTCGACCCGACCAGCGCCACCCTGGGCATCGAAGCGCTCGGCTACGAGCCGGACCAGAAGGAATTCCTGCTCAACGCGGTGAAGCGGCCCTACGGCATGGTGCTGGTCACCGGGCCGACCGGCAGCGGCAAAACGGTATCGCTGTATACCTGCCTCAACATCCTGAACGAGCCGGGCGTTAACATTTCCACGGCGGAAGACCCGGCCGAAATCAACCTGCCCGGCGTCAATCAGGTCAACGTCAACGACAAGGCCGGCCTGACTTTCGCCGCCGCACTCAAATCCTTCCTGCGCCAGGATCCGGACGTGATCATGGTAGGCGAGATCCGCGACCTGGAAACGGCGGATATTTCCATCAAGGCCGCGCAAACCGGCCACATGGTGCTGTCCACCCTGCACACCAACGATGCACCGGGCACATTGACCCGCCTGATGAACATGGGCGTCGCACCGTTCAACATCGCCTCGTCGGTGATTCTGATCACCGCGCAGCGCCTGGCGCGGCGCCTGTGCAAATGCAAGAAGCCGATCGACATCCCGCGCGAAGCGCTGCTGCGCGCCGGCTACACGGAGGAAGACCTCGACGGCAGCTGGCAGCCCTACGGCCATGTCGGCTGCGACATTTGCAAGGGCTCGGGCTACAAGGGCCGCGTCGGCATTTACCAAGTCATGCCGATCAGCGATGAAATGAGCCGGATCATCATGAAAAACGGCACCGCCCACGACATCGCCGACCAGGCACGCCGTGAAGGCGTCCGCGACCTGCGCCAGTCCGGCCTGCTCAAGGTAAAAGCCGGGCTCACTTCGCTGGAAGAAATCGAAGCCGTCACCAACGAATAAAGGAAATGCTTATGGCAGTCGCAGCCAAGAAAGACGTAGCCAAGGAATATGTTTTTCAATGGGAAGGCACGGACAAGAAGGGCCGCAAGGTCAAAGGCGACATGCGTGCGGCGGGTGCCGCGGTGGTCAGCACGTCATTGCGGCGCCAGGGCATCAACGTGCTCAAGGTCAAGAAGCAAGGCGGCTTGGGGCGCGGAAAAAAAGTCACCGATAAGGATATCACCCTGTTCACGCGCCAGCTGGCCACCATGATGAAGGCCGGCGTGCCGCTGCTGCAGTCCTTCGATATCGTTGGAAAGGGGCATAGCAATCCCGCGGTATCCAAGTTGTTGAACGACATCAGATCCGATATCGAAACCGGCAACAGCATGAGCCAGGCCTTCCGCAAATATCCCCTGTATTTCGATTCGCTATTCTGCAATCTGGTCGGCGCCGGCGAGCAGGCGGGCATTATCGACACCGTGCTGGACCGCCTCGCCACCTACAAGGAAAAGATCCTTGGCATCAAGAGCAAGATCAAATCCGCACTGTTCTACCCGATATCCATTCTAGTCGTCGCCTTCGTCATTACGGCGGTGATCATGATTTTCGTGGTGCCGGCATTCAAGGAATTGTTCACCAGTTTCGGCGCCGACTTGCCGGCACCGACGCTGATGGTGATGGCCATCTCGGATTTCTTCGTCAACTACTGGTGGGCCATCTTCAGCGCTATCGGCGGCGGGCTTTGGGCTTTCTTCAACGCCTGGAAGCGCTCGGAGAAAATGCAATATTTCATGGACCGGCTGTCGCTGCAGCTCCCCATCTTCGGCCCGGTGATCGAAAAGGCCACCATCGCGCGCTGGACCCGCACCCTTTCCACCATGTTCGCCGCCGGCGTGCCGCTGGTCGAGGCGCTGGATTCGGTCGGCGGCGCCGCCGGCAACGCCCTGTATTTCGATGGCACCAAGAAAATCCAGGGCGAGGTCAGCACCGGCACCAGCTTGACGGTCGCCATGCAAAACAGTGGCCTGTTTCCCAACATGGTGCTGCAAATGGTCGCCATCGGCGAGGAATCGGGCGCGCTGGACGCCATGCTGTCCAAGGTGGCGGATTTTTACGAGGCGGAAGTGGACGATGCGGTAGAAGGTTTGTCCAGCCTGATGGAGCCGATCATCATGGTGGTGCTGGGCACGCTGATCGGCGGCCTGGTCGTCGCCATGTATCTGCCGATTTTCAAAATGGGCTCAGTCGTTTAAAAACAGCCTGGCGTAGGAGCGTCCTCCTGGCCGCAATGCGGCCAATCGCGGCCAGGAGGCCGCTCCTACGTGGGCATCAGGACGTGATAATGCTCGAAACCCTGCAATCCTCCCCAGCCCTGTTCACCGGCGTAACCACCATCCTCGGCCTGATGGTCGGCAGTTTTCTCAACGTGGTCATCCACCGCTTGCCGCGGATGATGGAGCGCGAGTGGCGCGAGCAGTGCAGCGCGCTCAATGACGAGGCTTCCCCGCCCGCAACGGCTTACAACCTGGTGGTCCCACGCTCGGCTTGCCCGTCCTGCGACCACCTGATCGGCGCGGCGGAAAACATCCCGGTGATTTCCTGGCTGGCTTTGCGCGGGCGCTGCCGCCACTGCCAAGCGGCGATCAGTCCGCGCTACCCCGCAGTCGAAGCCCTGACCGGCATCCTGAGCGGCTATGTCGCCTGGCATTTCGGCTTCGGCCCGGCCGCGCTGGCCGCCCTGCTGTTCACCTGGACGCTGGTCGCGCTGACGTTCATCGATTTCGACACCCAGTTGCTGCCCGACAGCATGACCCAGCCGCTGCTCTGGCTCGGCCTGCTGTGTAGTCTCGGCGGCCTGTTCACCTCGCTGGAATCCGCGCTGGTCGGCGCGGTGGCAGGCTACCTCGCCCTGTGGACCGTCTACTGGCTGTTCAAGCTGGTCACAAAAAAGGAGGGCATGGGCTATGGCGATTTTAAATTGCTGGCCGCGATCGGCGCCTGGCTGGGCTGGCAGATGCTGCCGCTGGTCATTCTGCTGTCTTCCGTCGTCGGCGCGGCGGTCGGCATTTCGCTGATCCTGTTCGCCGGCCGTGGCCGCCAGGTGCCGATTCCCTTCGGTCCTTACCTGGCCGGGGGCGGTCTCATCGCCATGTTGTGGGGGCGGCAGATCAGCCAAGCCTATCTGGGCTTCTAGGCAATGTTGGCGATCGGCCTGACCGGCGGCATCGGCTGCGGAAAAAGCAGCGTCGCGCGGATTTTCGCCGAATTGGGCGCGGGCGTGATCGATACCGACGAGATCGCTCACCGCCTGACACACAAAGATGCGCCTGGGCTTGCCGCCATCGCCGCGCAGTTCGGCGCGGAATACTTCTTGCCGGATGGGAATCTTGATCGCGCAAAACTGCGCCGGCTGGTATTTTCCGACCCAGGCGCCAAGGAAAAACTGGAAGCGATTCTCCATCCCCTGATCAGGCGGCAGGTCACTTTTGACATGGCCGCGATCCGCGCGCCCTATCTGGTCCTCGTCGTGCCGTTGTTTTTCGAAACCGGGGCATACCACGACCTGGTTGACCGGGTTCTGGTCGTGGATTGCGGCGAGGACCAGCAAGTTTCGCGCACCATGGCCCGTAGCGGCCTTACCGCCGCCGAAGTACGCACCATCATGGCGAACCAGATTTCACGCGCCGACCGCGTCCGCTTGGCCAGTGACATCCTGCCCAACCACGCCGGGCACGAAGAACTGGTGGAAACTGTCAGGAAACTCCACCGGCGATACCTTGAACTCGCGGCAGACGACGAAGTCCGAAAACGGTAGAATTCCAAACTTTCATGTAACCAAGTTAATTTCAAATATTTATCAGATCGCTTATAATTTTGCCAAATTTTGAAATTTGCCGACTCCAGGGCTGCCAGTGATCATTTACGACCATCCTCTCAATGAGCGGGTTCGCACTCTGCTGCGATTGGAGGATCTGTACGCCAAGGTCAAGCACTTTTCGGCCCAGTCGCAGCAAATGGAGCACCACGCGGCCCTGCTGATCCTGTTCGAAATCCAGGAAGTCGCCTGCCGCGCCGATCTCAAGTCCGATCTGCTGCAGGAGTTGGAGCGGCAAAAACATACCCTGGAAGCCCTGCGCAACAATCCCGCCATTTCCGAACAGGCCTTGAACGAGGTGTTGCTCGACATCGACAATGTTGCGGGCAGCCTGCACGCGATGTCCGGCAAGGTCGGCCAGCACCTGCGCGAGAACGAATGGCTGATGAGCATCAAGCAGCGCACCAGCATCCCCGGTGGCGTGTGCGAGTTCGACCTGCCGTCCTATCACTTCTGGCTGAATCAGGACGAGGCCCTGCGGCGCCAGGATCTGGCCTCGTGGCTGGCGCCGATGTTGCCGATCCGCGATGGCATGGCCATCGTCCTACGCATGCTGCGCGACAGCGGAAAATCCAGCCGCCACACCGCAACGCATGGCGCCTACCAGCAGATGTTGAGCGGCCGGGCCGCGCAGATGCTGCGCATCTCGGTCGCGCAAAGCCTGCCCTGTTTTCCCGAGATCAGCGCCAACAAGTACGCCATCAACATCCGCTTCACCGCCCTGGGCGGCACCCAGAAACCCAGGGGATGCAACGTCGACGTCGAATTCGGGCTGACCCTCTGCAATTTGTAGGCTAGCCACGGCATCAGATTCAGCGCAAATGAAATCCTCCGCAAAACCCAATGCTCCCACCGTATCCTGCCCGATCTGCGGCAAACACGCCCTGTTCGGCCCGGAGAATAAATTCCGCCCGTTCTGCTCGGAGCGCTGCAAGCTGATCGACCTCGGCCAATGGGCCACGGAAAGCTATCGCATCCCCTTGGCCGAGGATGCCGAGACGAAAAACGGCGAAGACGGGCTGAATTAGCGCTATTTTTTTGCAACGAAGGGAATCTGCACTCTCTTCCCGCCATCCAGTTCCAGCGTCATGGTCCAGTTGCTGGTGCCGCTGACGCAGACCGGCAGGATGATTTTTCCATGCCACGGGCCGTCGGCCGAGCGTTGCAGCACGTAATGGTTCGGCCCCATGTCCATGCCTTGCATGGCAAAATCGGCGGCAACTTGTTCCACCCCCGGCGCCATCACCGTCAGCTCGAATGGCTGAAGGGGAACCGGGCTGGTCAAAAACCGGACTTGGGCCACGTTGTCCCCGAATGGCACCCGACAGCCACCCACCGGATCGGCGCACTGCACCACCGGCGCAGGGCCGGCATCGCGGCCAATGAAGCGGGGCAGCGCGAACGCCAGCAGCACCGGCAGAAGCAGCAAAATCGGCCACAGTTTTTTTGCATTCATCCTAAAAACCTCATTTAAGCCACGGGGAACGGCGTGGGATTTTGAATTTAACCTTCGTCACCCAACGGGTGATATGGGCAAAACACGCAACAAATTGATTTTACCCCGTGAGCCCCGTGGTTAACCGCGTTTTATAGGTTCATCGCATCGATTCTCAAAACCGCGCACAGGACTCAGGACTGCTCCCACGCCCCGCGCAGCATGGCAACACCGTGGGCGCCGTGGCGCCAGGCAATGTCCATGTCCGCACCGGCCAAGCCTCCCAGGGCATAGACCGGCATCGGCATGCCTTCCACCAGGCGGGAAAAAGTCTCCCAGCCCAGGACGGGGGCGCCGGGGTGGCTCTGGGTCGGCTTCACCGGCGACAGCACGGCGAAATCCAGGCCCAGTTCGGCCGCTTTCTCCAGCTCGCGCCGGTCGTGGCAGGAGGCGCCCGCCAGCGCGACGTCCGGCCGTGCCGCCAGCGCCATCAATTGCGCCGAGGTCAACTGCACGCCGTCCGCGCCCACGGCTCGGGCCAGCTCTATATCGGCATTGATCACCACGCGCGCGGCATGGGCGTGCGCACGCTCAACCACAGCGGCGGCGAAAGCGCGCAAAGCGGCCGGCGCCATGTTCTTCTCGCGCACCTGGATCAGCCTGACTCCCCGCCGCAGTGCAGCCTCCAGGCGCGCCATAAAAGGCTCCGCACCGTGATCGGCGGCGCGGGTGATCGCATACACCGGGGGCAGATTCAACGCGCTCAAAATCGGTCCGTTGGCCGGCAACAACGGAGCCACCTCCACCGCAACGGGCATCTGCCAGGACAGGCGCTGGTTTTCCCTGCCGTGCGGCTCTCCGTGCCAGCGCACCACACGGAAGAAATGCAATCGCACCGTGGCATGGGGATAAGCGTAGACCCGCGTCAGCCATGGATGCGCGGTTTCAACCGCGATGCCCAGTTCCTCGTGCAGCTCGCGCACCAAGGCATGATAGGCCGACTCGCCCGCCTCGATCTTGCCGCCGGGGAATTCCCACCAGCCGGCGTAGGGTTTGCCGGCGGGGCGCTCGGCCAGCAAAAACGAGCCGTCCGGCTTCTGCACCACGGCGGCGGCGACCTCGAGCAGCTTGTTCATCGTCCGCCCTTTGCGCCTTGCCGCCCGGCCCAGTCGCGGGCGAATTGCCAGGCCACGCGGCCGCTGCGGGAGCCGCGGGAAAGCGCCCATTGCAGCGCCTCGCGCCGCACCAGGTCGGGATCGGCGCGCGGCGCCTGGAACACGTCGAGCCAGTGGCCGACGATGGACAGGTATTGCTCCTGATCGAACGGATAGAACGACAGCCACAGGCCGAAACGCTCGGACAGGGACACTTTCTCCTCGGTCGCCTCGCCCGGATGGACCTCGCCGCCAACGTGGCGGGTTTCGAGATTTTCCGCCATGTATTCCGGCATCAAATGGCGGCGGTTGGAGGTGGCGTAGACCAGCACGTTATCCGCCGCGCCGCTGACGCTACCGTCCAGCGCCACCTTGAGCGCCTTGTAGCCAGGTTCTTCGGCCTCGAAGGAAAGATCGTCGCAATAAATGATGAAGCGCTCCGGACGCGCATAAAGCAGTTCGGCGATATCCGGCAGATCCACCAGGTCCTGCTTGTCCACCTCGATCAGGCGCAAGCCCCTGGCCGCGTACTTGTCGAGCAGAGCCTTCACCAGGGAAGATTTGCCCGTGCCACGCGCGCCGGTCAGCAGGACATTGTTGGCCGGGCGGCCTTCCACGAATTGGCGCGTATTGCGGTCGATCTGCTTTTTCTGTTCGTCGATGTCCTGCAGATCGGTCAGGCGGATGCGATGGGGGTGCGCGACCGGCTGGAGAAAGGCGGCGGTGCCGCGCTTGCGCCAGCGGTGAGCGCTGGCGCCCCAGTCCGGCGCCGGCAGCGCGACGGGAAGAAATTGTTCCAGCCGCGCCAGCAAGCCCTCGGCGCGACCCAGCAGGCGAGCCCAGCCGAGTTCGATCGGTTCAGGTTCGATATTCGGCATTGATCTTGACGTAATCGTAGGAAAAATCGCAGGTCCACACCGTGGCGGCGTGCGCTCCCCGGCCAAGCAGCACCCGCACGGTAATTTCCGCTTCCTTCATCACCCGCTGGCCGTCCTGCTCCATATAGCTCGGCGCGCGGCCGCCGTTTTCCGCCACCAGCACGTCGCCCAGGTACAGCTTGATCCCGTCCACGTCCAGGTCGGCGATGCCGGCGTAGCCGATGGCCGCGAGTATCCGCCCGAGATTGGGGTCGGAGGCGAAGAACGCGGTCTTGACCAAGGGCGAATGCGCGATCGCATAGCCGACCTGGCGGCACTCCGTCGCGCTGGCACCGCCTTCCACCGCGACGGTGATGAACTTGGTCGCGCCTTCGCCGTCCCGCACGATGGCCTGGGCCAGCACCTGCGCCACCTCGGTCACCGCGTCGCGCAGGGCGGCGTACTCGGTGCTGGCGGCATCGGTGATTTCGGGGGCATCCGCCGTGCCGGTGGCGATCAGCATGAAGGAATCGTTGGTCGAGGTGTCGCCGTCCACCGTGATGCAGTTGAACGAGCGGTCCGCGGCGTGGCGCACCAGCCCGTCCAGCAACGCCTGGCTGACGGCGGCATCGGTGGCGACATAGCCCAGCATGGTCGCCATGTTGGGATGGATCATGCCGGAGCCCTTGGCGATGCCGGTCACCGTCGCCGTCGCGCCGCCCAGGGAGATTTGCTTCGACGCCGCCTTGGGCACGATGTCGGTGGTCATGATCGCCTGCGCCGCATCGAACCAGTTGGCCTCGTCGAGATTCGCCACCGCCGCCGGCAGGCCGGCAATCAGCTTGTCCACCGGCAGCGGCTCGAGAATCACGCCGGTCGAGAACGGCAGCACCTGCTCCGGCTCGCAGTCCAGCAGCCGCGCGGCTTCCGCACAGGTGCGCCGGGCGCGGTCCATGCCGTCCTCGCCGGTGCCGGCATTGGCGTTGCCGGTGTTCACCACCAGCGCGCGGATTCCCTTACCCGCCGCAAGGTGGGCCTTGCACAAGGTCACCGGCGCGGCGCAAAAGCGGTTCTGGGTGAACACCCCCGCCACCCGCGCCTTCTCGCCGAGGCGCATCACCAGCAAATCCTTGCGGCCGGCTTTCTTGATGCCGGCTTCGGCGATGCCGAGGTCGATGCCCCGGACGGGCAGCAAATGTGCGGGGTTGGGCGGGGCGAGATTGACGGGCATGGCGAATCCTGAGCGATGGTTTGGACTAGCGCCATTTTATCAGCAGTAGCCCATGAAGAAACAAAAAGGCCGACATTTCTGCCGGCCTTCACGTCGTCCCAGCCCTCTCCCAGCGGGAGAAGACGCCGAATACTTCAGCTCAGCTTGCCATGACACTGCTTGTACTTCTTGCCCGAGCCGCACGGGCACGGGTCGTTGCGCCCGACCTTGTCGCCGGTGCGCACGAACGGTTGATGCTCCTCTTCCCCATCTTCACCATCGTCCTCCGCTTCGCCCAGCGCCTCGTCGTAGTCCGCGTGGTGATACTGGACGTTGGACGGCTGCGGCTGCGCCTCCACCGCTTCGATATCCTCCTCGCTGCGAATCTGCACGGTCAGCACGATCTGCGTCACTTCGCGCTTGATGCGGTCGAGCATCTCGGCGAACAGTTCGAACGCCTCGCGCTTGTATTCCTGCTTCGGATTCTTCTGGGCGTAGCCGCGCAGGTGGATGCCCTGGCGCAGATGGTCGAGCGCCGCGAGGTGCTCGCGCCAGTGGGTATCCAGGCTTTGCAGCATCACCGCGCGCTCGAAGTGGTGCATGGTTTCGGCGCCGACGGTCTCCAGCTTGCTCTGGTACATCGCATTGGCGGCATCGACGATGCGGGTGCGCAAGCCATGCTCGTCCAGGCTGGACTCCGCCTCCAGCCACTCCTTGATGGGCAGGGCCAGCTGCCAGTCGCCTTGCAGGGATTTCTGCAGCCCGGCCACATCCCACTGTTCTTCCATGCTTTCCGGCGGAATGTACTGGCCGATCTGGTCGCCGATCACGTCCTCGCGCATCGCCTGGATGGTTTCGGAGATGTCGGTCGCTTCGAGCAGTTCGTTGCGCTGGGCGTAAATCACCTTGCGCTGGTCGTTGGCGACGTCGTCGTATTCCAGCAATTGTTTGCGGATGTCGAAGTTGCGCGCTTCGACCTTGCGCTGTGCGTTCTCGATGGCGCGCGTCACCCACGGATGTTCGATTGCCTCGCCTTCCGGCATCTTGAGGCGATCCATGATGGCGGCGACGCGGTCGGAGGCGAAGATGCGCAACAGCGGGTCTTCCAGCGACAGGTAGAAGCGGCTGGAGCCGGCGTCGCCCTGGCGTCCGGAGCGGCCGCGCAGCTGGTTGTCGACGCGGCGCGATTCGTGGCGTTCGGTGCCGATGATGTGCAGGCCGCCGGCGGCCAGCACCTGGTCATGCACGACATGCCAGTCGTTCTTGAGCGCGGTGGAACGCGATTTTTTTTCTTCGTCGGGCAGGCCCGCATCGAGGCGGATGCTTTCGAGCTCGCGCTCGATGCTGCCGCCCAGCACGATGTCGGTGCCGCGCCCGGCCATGTTGGTGGCGATGGTGATCGCGCCCGGACGGCCCGCCTGGGCCACGATTTCGGCCTCGCGCGCGTGCTGCTTGGCGTTCAGCACCTGGTGCGGCAGTTTTTCCTTGGCCAGCAGGCCGGACAGGTATTCCGAAGTCTCGATCGAAGTCGTGCCGACCAGCGTCGGCTGGCCGCGCGCCTGGCATTCCTTGATGTCGTTGATCACCGCCTGGTATTTTTCCTTGGCCGTGCGGTAGACCTGATCCATCCGGTCTTCCCGCACCATCGGCCGGTGCGTCGGGATCACCACGGTTTCCAGCCCGTAGATCTGCTGGAATTCGTAGGCTTCGGTGTCGGCGGTGCCGGTCATGCCGGACAGCTTCGCGTACATGCGGAAGTAGTTCTGGAAGGTGATCGACGCCAGCGTCTGATTTTCCTTCTGGATCGCCACGCCTTCTTTCGCCTCAACCGCCTGATGCAGCCCGTCCGACCAGCGCCGGCCGGACATCAGGCGGCCGGTGAACTCATCGACGATAACCACTTCGCCGTCCTGCACCACATAGTGCTGGTCGCGGTGGTACAAGGCATGGGCGCGCAGCGCGGCATACAGATGGTGCACCAGGCTGATGTTGGCGGCGTCGTACAGGCTGGTTCCGGGAGCCAGCAGGCCGGCCTGGGTCAGCAGTTGTTCGGCGTGCTCGTGGCCTTCTTCGCTCAGCAGCACCTGGTGGGATTTCTCGTCCACGCTGTAGTCGCCCGGCGCTTCTTCGGTTTCCTGCTTGGTCAGCTTCGGCGGCAGCTCGTTGATGCGATAGTAGACATCGACATTATCCTCGGCCTGGCCGGAGATGATCAGCGGGGTGCGCGCCTCGTCGATCAGGATCGAGTCCACCTCGTCCACGATGGCGTAATTCAGGCTGCGCTGCACCCGTTCTTCGGGCTGGTACACCATGTTGTCGCGCAGGTAGTCGAAGCCGAATTCGTTGTTGGTGCCATAGGTGATGTCGGCGGCATAGGCGGCCTGTTTTTCCTGGTGATCCATCTGCGACAGGTTGATGCCGACGGTGAGGCCGAGGAAGTTGTGGATGCGCCCCATCCACTCCGCATCGCGCTTGGCCAGGTAATCGTTCACCGTGATCACATGGACGCCCTTGCCGGACAGCGCATTGAGATAGGCGGGCAAGGTTGCCACCAGGGTTTTGCCCTCGCCGGTGCGCATTTCCGCGATCTTGCCATAGTGCAGCACCATGCCGCCGATCAGCTGCACGTCGAAATGGCGCATTTCCAGCACGCGCTTGCCGGCTTCGCGCACCACGGCGAAGGCTTCGGGCAGCAGGGCGTCGAGGGATTCGCCATTCTGGCAGCGCTGTTTGAATTCGTCGGTCTTGGCACGCAGTTCGGCATCGCTGAGGCGGGCGATCTCGGGTTCGAGCGCGTTGACGGCACGTACCGTTTGCGTGTATTGCTTGATCAGCCGGTCGTTGCGGCTACCGAAGATTTTTTTTACCAGACGGGATATCATGGATTTTCAGGAAGAAAAATAAACAAAAAGCCAGCGCCGCACACCGGCGTTGGCCGTCGATTCAAATCAAGGCAAGTTCGGAGACAAATCTCAGCTTGCCTGCAAATAGTGCTCCGGATTTTGCGCCGCGCCGTTGCGGCGCACCTCGAAATGCAGGTGGGGGCCGGTGGAGCGGCCGGTACTGCCCACCTCGCCGATCTTCTGCCCCTTCATCACCACGTCGCCGACCTTGACCAGCATTTTCGAGGCATGGGCATAGCGGCTGACCAGGCCATTGCCATGGTCGATCTCCATCATATTACCATAGCCGGCATAAGTATCCGAATAAACCACAATCCCGCCGCCGGCGGCATAAATCGGCGTGCCGGGATCGGCCATGAAATCGACGCCTTCGTGAAACGCCTTCTGACCGGTAAAAGGATCGATACGCCAGCCGAAGTTGGAGGAGTACCAGCCGGCATTCACCGGCCGGGCAGACGGCAGCGCCACTTTCCTGGCGTCCCGCTGCACCTGCATCGATTCGAGCAGTGCAAGCTGGTCGGAGCGATCTTCCAGCTTGCGCATGAGGGCATCGATCTGCTGGTTGAATTCGCCCATGGTCAGGTCGCGCGACGGCATGCCCGACTCGGCGCCGCCCTGCCCCGGCGCCTTGCCGAAATTGAATTCCTGCTTGCCGATGCCGTTCAATTTTCCGAGCCGCTCGCCCAGGGAATCGAGCCGCAGCAACTGCGCCTGCATCTGGCCGAGCTTGACCGCCATGGCATTCAGGTTCTCCCGCATGTAAGCCTGTCTTTTCGCGGCTTCGGAATTTTGCGCGCTCAACACCAGGGATTGCAGATAGGGATGGGGGATGTCCGCCGCGTGGAACAGCAGCAAATAGGTAAAGACAATGGCCAACAGCAGCGGAAAGGCAAGGAGCGCGGCGGCCAGCGCCATCACCTGGCCGTGGCCCAACGCCACGGCCTTCCCCTTTGCCAATCGACCGGAAACTAGAATAATATTCATCGTTCACCCTTTATTCGCCGCCATGCCCGCCGATACCGCTCGCTCTTTTTTGAATTCCGCGCCCAACCTGCATACCCTGCTGCAGGAAGCAAACAAGCTGCTGGCGCTGCAAACGGCCTGGAACGACATCGCGCCACGGCCGCTGGCGGCCGCATCCACGGTGGGGGCGCTGCACGGGCAGGCCATGATCGTCTACGCGAACAACGGCGCGGTCGCCGCAAAATTGAGGCAGCTCGCGCCCAGCCTGCAAGCGAAATTCCAGGAACGGGGGATCGAGGTTACTGCAATTCGGGTGGATGTGCAAGTCGCGGCGCCGCCACTCGACAGAAAGCCGAAGAGCCGGACGATGAACCGTAACGCGTTGAATAACCTGGAACAACTCGAAAACGGCCTGAGCGAGTCGCCGCTCAAGAACGCCCTTCGGGCTTTAATCCGGCGTCATTCAGAAAACGTAAAGGATTAGCCGCCCCATCATCAGCAGCACGCCCAGCACCACCAGGAAAACCGCGGAAAACTTGACCAGCTGCCAGGCGAAACGAAGGTAGCGCGCATCGCGCTGAAGCAGGGACATCGCCAGCGAGGCGACCAGCGCCGCCAGGATGAGATAGACGAACAGCCTCAGGACGAACAAGCGTTCAGGCTGCCTGGCTTTGCAGCCGTATCAGCGCCGCCGGCGCGTCTTCCTGGCGCTCGAAGCTGACGAACTCCCACGCCTCGCCATCCGCCATCAGGCTGCGCAGCAGGCGGTTGTTCAGGGCATGGCCGGATTTGTAGCCGGCGAACGCGCCGATCAGCGGGTGCCCGAGCAGGTACAGGTCGCCGATGGCATCCAGCACCTTGTGCCTGACGAACTCGTCGTCGTAGCGCAAACCGTCGCCATTGAGAACGCGGAATTCGTCCATCACGATGGCGTTGTCGAGGCTGCCGCCCAGCGCGAGACCCTGGGAACGCATCGCCTCCACTTCGTGCATGAAGCCGAAAGTGCGGGCGCGCGCCACCTCCTTGACGTAGGACGTATCGGCAAAATCCACTTCGACGGACTGGGCCGAATTGGACAACACCGGATGATCGAAGGCGATCGTGAGCTTCAGCCTGAATCCCGGATGCGGGTCGAACCGCACCCATTTGTCGCCGTCCTTCACCTCGATCGTTTTCCTGATGCGGATGAATTTTTTTGGCGCGGACTGCTCCTCGATGCCGGCGGACTGAAGCAGGAACACGAACGGCGACGCGCTGCCGTCCATGATCGGCACCTCGGGTGCGGTGAGGTCGATGTAGACGTTGTCGATGCCCAAACCCGCCAGCGCCGACATCAAATGCTCGACGGTAGCCACCTTGACGCCATTTTGCACCAGCGTGGAAGAAAGCCGGGTCTCGCCGACGTTGTGCGGCTCGGCCGCGATATCCACCGGCTCGGCCAGATCGACACGGCGGAACACGATGCCGGTGTCGGGCGCGGCCGGGCGCAAGGTCAGATAAACCTTCTCCCCGGTATGCAGCCCCACCCCGGTGGCGCGTATGACATTTTTCAGTGTCCGCTGTCTAAGCATTTCATTCCGTCGATTGAACTCACGAAGCGATCCTTGTCCCCCTCGCCCGCTTGCGGGAGAGGGCTAGGGGAGAGGGAAACATCATGGCATTTATCGGGCCGATAGTTTAGCACGGCGGACGAGGATGACCAACCATGCACCAGCCAAGCCAGTGGGTACGGCTTGAGCCTGACTGTACGGCTCAAGCCGTACCCACAAGCCCACTCACCGCCCGATCAATCCGCCTGCTTGCGCAAGAATGCCGGAATATCCAGCAACTCCACGCCGGACTGCTTCATCGCCTCGACCTGGGCGCCGCGCTGCCGCCGCATGACTGCCGGGTAATCCAGGTCGCCGTAATCGACCATCATCGGCTCGTTGTCGGTGCCGGTCTTCACGATGCTCAACGGCTTGCTCTGCTGGCGATTGACCGGGGAGCCCAGGCCGGTAGCGACCACCGTCACGCGCAGTTCGCCCTGCAGCGCGTTGTCGAATACCGTGCCGAAAATCACCGTGGCATCTTCCGCGGTGAAGCTGCGGATGGTGTTCATCACTTCGTACACTTCGTCCAGCTGCATGTCTTCGCTGGCCGAGATGTTGAC
>JAQTMN010000040.1 GCA_028714315.1 Sulfuricella sp.
CGGCCTTCAGCGCAGCCAGGCGCGCCCGCCCGAAGTGCCAGTCGGCGGGTTTCTGGCCGGCATGGCGTCCGCCGCGGCGTTCGCGCAGGTAGCCGCTGCGGGTGATCCAGTCCTGAGCGCGCGGGAGCTCTGCACCGGCAGCCGCATCCTCGACGCGCTGGGTGCGGTCCAGGGTTTGCATCAGCCACAACGGCGCCGGGCGGGTGAAATGCACGACTTCCAGCAGCGAGCCGGGCGTCGGGGCGAGCGGATCGGCTCGTTCCGGCACGATGAAATGGCGATAGCGCAGCTTTTCGCCGATGGACCAGGCGGCGGCGCGATCCCCGTCGCGGCGCAGCAGGACGATGTGCTTGAGCGGGGCGAGCGCGGCTTCCACCGCCGCTTGCCAGCCTTCGTCCCGCAGTTCGACGATTTCCGGCAGCGTGTCATGGTCGATGCCTGCGCCGTCCAGGGCGGCGCGCAGCGCGCCGACGTCGGGCGGGTCGGCGCGGCGGCCGGCTTCCAGCAGCGTCAGCAGTTCCTGGTTTTCTTTTTGCTCGCGGCGCAGTTGCGCCAGTTCGGCATCCAGCCCGGCACGGTCCCGCTCCGCCTCGCCCAAGCGCTTCTGGGCGGCCTCCGGGTCGCTCGCGCCGGCTTCGGCGGCAAGCCGGGCGAGCCGTTCGCGTTCCTTGAGCAATTGTTCCAGGCGGCCGACTTCCTTGCTGGCGGCGTTCAGCATCGTAATGTCCGCCAGTTCCCGTTCTTTTAAACCATTCAGTGCCGTTTCCGCCGCGCCGATTTCCCCTTCCAGCGCGGGTATCCGGTCGGCCAGTGCCGTCTCCTCCGCCCGTTTCGCCCGCCATTCGCGGCGTGCGCCGGTGAGCTGCGCCCGAGCGCCGCGGATGGAGTCGAGCAGCTGCATGTATTCCAGGCGCGGCCTGATTTCCGACGCCAGCTGCACGCGCTCCTGGTTGATTTCGCGCCACTGGATATAGCGGTTGACCTGCCCGGTCAGAAGTTCGATCCGCGCCTCCAGCCGGGCCAGTTGACCGTCGATTTCCTTCAGCTCCCGCTCGGTGGCGAGGTGGTGCTCGCGCGCTTCCTGGTAGCGTTCCAGCGCCTGCTTGTCGCTGAACACCTGGAACACCAGGTCGAGCAGCGCCTTGGGCGAGAGTTCGCACAGCTTGTCGGTCTGGCCCTGTTCCAGCGACAGCACCTGGGTGATGGCGGGGGTCAGGCCGGCTTCGTGGAGGCGGCGCTGATATTCGCGCACGCCCATCCAGACCCCGGCTTCCTGGAGATGTTCGATGGCCGTTTCGCCCTCGGCGATGCAATACTGGCGCGCCCAGTCGCCGCCTTTTTTCTCGATGCGGCAGGCCAGCGTGACTTTTTCGGTCAGGATCGGGAAGAAGGGATGGCCGCCAGCCGGCGAACGCGAGTTGTCCACCACGCCGCGCAGCCAGCAGAATTCCTCGCCGTTCTTGCGCGCATAGCGCTTGTAGTCGCGCTTCTTCGAGCAGTCCAGGGCGAGCAGGGTGCGCAGCGCGTCGAGCAGGGTGGTCTTGCCCGAACCGTTGGGGCCGACGATGGTGACGATGGAGGCTTCCAGCGGCACGGTGAAGCGCCGCCAGTAATCCCAGTGCACCACTTCGAGATCGAGCAGGCGGAACATCTATGCTTCCCCTTCCGGAGCGGCGGCGCGCTGGGCCAGCAGTTCCCCGAGCGCGCCCTGGATGATGCGCGGCGCGAGTTGGGCGTAATCGAAGGCGAGGTCGAGCAGCGGGCCTTCGTGGATGACCTTGTTGCGACGCTCGATGAAACCCACCCGGGAAAGGATGCCGAGATTCATGTTGACCCGCGTCTTGCCGCCCAACTGCTTGCCGTAATCGTCGAGCAGCAGGTTTTCGGGGATTCCCCTGGAGGCGTCGGCCGCTTTCGGCATCGGCTTGGCCGCGCCGAACATGTCGCCCTGGCCGCCGTCATCCCCGGCGTCGCGGCTCAACTGGCGTTCCCGCTTGGGCAGGACGATCAACGCCCACAGCAGCACCAAGAGCGCCACGCCGTCCCGTTGCAGGCCGAGATTGTTGGATAGCCACAGGTCGCCGCTGCCGAAGGTCGCGGATTCGGCGGTGGCAGACAGTGCCACCGCCAGATGCCCGGCAAACGGATTGTCCAGCAGGCGCAGGCCGCAGGCGTCGAGGCGGCGCTCGACTTCCAGGCGGAAGCCTTCATCCACCAGCGACCGCTGGGCGAGCGCGTCGGCGCGCGGGATAAAGCGCTCCGCCAGCAGGCGGGCGATGAAATTGGCGGGGGCTTGGTCATCCATGGCGTATCTCGGGAATCAGGTTGCCCGCGTTGATCGCGGCGATGCCGCCGTGTCCGACCGGATGCATCTCATCGCGCCATTCGAGTTTGAGCGCCAGCTCGGCGAATGCCGCCAGTTCGGGGTCGAGCGCGCGCTCGCCGATCAGCGGCAGCAGCGACAGGCGATACGCGGCCGAACGGTAATCGCCGCCCACCACGACGTCCGCGACCGGCATGGGCGTGTCGATGCTGGCGAGCTGGGCGAGCAGGCGGGGTAGTTCGGCGGGCATTTGCTGGGTGAGTTCGGAAGTGTCCTGCGCGGCGGCGGGCGGCGGCAGGGCGCTGGATTTCGCGGCTGCGCGCACGCGCTCGCACAGCTCGTATTCGGCCACGTCCAGCATCACGTCGGGCAGGACGAAAGCGGTTTCGGGCACGGCGGCGACCGAGTCGGCGGCATAGCCGGCCAAGGTGTCGATGTTCAGCCCGCGTAGCCAGGCGGCGAGCTCGCTGGACGTCAGGCCGCCCTGGGACAAGTGCACGCGCTGCCGGGCGATGGCGGACAGTTCGCGCTGAAACACGCCGGTCATGCGCGACATCCGCGACAGGCGGTCGTGGATGGTCTGGGCGAGCCGCCAGCTGGCGGTGTCGGGCAGGCCATCGGCGCTGAGGTTGCCGATGACTTCCAGCCCCTTTTCCATCCATTGCCAGACCGATTGCAGCTTGTTCTGGGCATTGTGCAGCTGAAATTCGGAGCCGGACTGCACCGCTTGGGAAAATTCGCCTTCCAGTTCGGTCAGGCGCGCGAGCAGGTGGCGCAGTACTTCGGGCGAGACGCGGCCGACCGCGTTCCCCGCTGCAATCTGCGAGGCGATGAATCCCAGTTCGGCGTCCTCCTCGCCGGAAAACCCGAGGAGGTGCTCGATCGCCGTCAACGCCATGCGCCCGGCGGACGAGAGCTGGTAGGTGCGCCGGTCGGCATCCCATACCAGCAGTTCGTGTTCCTTCAGACGGCGCAGGATGGTGTCGAGCTTGACCTGATCGACATAAGCGAAACGCGCTTCCAGTTCGGCCGGCGTCCACTGCGGCGCTTCGCCGCGCGCGCCGATTTCGCGCAATACCAGGAGGCGCGCCATGACAGCTTCCTCGCCGCCGTGGAACAGCGCGGTGAAGGCGGACAGGAGCTTGCGCGCCGCCAGCAGGGGAAACAGCTCGGGCAAATCCTGCGGCACCACGCCGGGGGCGAGAAAGTCGGCAAGCGTCTGTTCTTCCCCGGCCACCGCTAGACCCCCTGCTTCAAACTCGCGCCGATGAAGTCGTCCAGGTCGCCGTCGAGCACCGCCTGGGTGTTGCCGACTTCGTAATTGGTGCGCAAATCCTTGATGCGCGACTGGTCGAGCACGTAGGAGCGGATCTGGTGGCCCCAGCCGATGTCGGTCTTGGAGTCTTCCATCGCCTGCTTTTCCTCGTTGCGCTTTCTCAGCTCCAGCTCGTACAGCCGCGCTTTCAGCATGGACATCGCCTCGGAGCGGTTCTTGTGCTGCGAGCGGTCGTTCTGGCATTGCACGACGATGCCGGTCGGGTTGTGGGTGATGCGGATCGCCGAGTCGGTCTTGTTGATGTGCTGGCCGCCGGCGCCGGACGCGCGGAAGGTGTCCACGCGCAGGTCGGCGGGGTTGATCTCGACTTCGATCGAATCGTCCACCTCGGGGTAGACGAACACGCTGGCGAACGAGGTGTGGCGGCGGTTGCCGGAATCGAACGGGGATTTGCGCACCAGCCGGTGCACGCCAATTTCGGTGCGCAGATAGCCGAAGGCATAATCGCCGCTGATCTTGAGCGTGGCGCTTTTCAGGCCCGCCACTTCGCCCTCGGATTCTTCCAGGATTTCCACCTTGAAGCCCTTGCGCTCGGCGTAGCGCACGTACATGCGGAACAGCATCGAAGCCCAGTCCTGCGCCTCGGTGCCGCCGGAGCCGGCCTGGATGTCAAGGAAGCAGTTGTTGGGGTCCATCGGGTGGGAGAACATGCGGCGGAATTCCATTTCCGCCACGGTTTTCTCCAACGCTTCGGCATCCGCCGCGACGCTTTCCAGCGTGGCGTCGTCGCCTTCTTCTTTTGCCATGTCGAACAGGTCGGCGCTGTCGTGCAGACCCTGATCGAGCTTCGTCAGCGTGTCCACGACGGTTTCGAGGTTGCGGCGTTCCTTGCCCAGTTCCTGGGCGCGCTTGGCGTCATCCCATACCGCCGGATTTTCCAGCAGCTGGACGACTTCGGTCAGGCGTTCCTGCTTGGTATCGTAGTCAAAGATACCTCCGCAGGTCGGTCGCGCGAGCGGAAAGATCGGCGAGGCGGTTGGCGATGGCGTTGAGTTGTTCGGCTTCCATGATTCAATACCCAGAAAAAAGCGGAATTATACACGACTCGGAGTGCCGATCATTCAGCGCTGGCAGAGCCGCGCTTCATGGCCCAACGGGGCCTGTTTGCAGCGATATGGCTACCCGATTTGGCCGCCAGGCGGCATAGGCGGCAAAGGTAATCGCGATTTCCAGCCAGAAAGACCAGTGCAGGATGAAGTTGAGGTACCAGGGCGAGTACTGGGCGGGAACGGAAAACATGGCGAATGGTTTGTTCAGAAACGGAGCCAGCCACCAGATATCGCCGACAATGGAATCCAGTGCCAGGTGCAGAACAATATTGACCCCGAACAGCAACACGAGCAGAAGCGGGGCACGTTTTTTCATCAGCAGGCACGAGGTTATGGCAAGTGCCAGAATGGATACCCAAAAAACGGGGAGGTGAGTCCAGTAAGTGTGGTGATGGTGCAGGCGATGATCGATGAGGAAGAAGTAGATCAGATCGGTATCAGGCAATATGCTGGCCACGAGTCCTGTGGCCATATAGAGCTTGGGGCTTGATTCCGGCGCGCGCAGGGCTTTCTGTAGCGAGGTAACCGGCAGGCAGATGGGCGATGAACATGGAACATTCCTCCTCTGGCTTTCGGAAAGCCGGAGCGGATGCTCCGGCTCGGTGTTCACTATTCAATTTTTGGCGCCAGGCCAAGTCGATACCAGTCGACTCGGCGGGTAGCGATCATCGCCGCTGCCAGCAGGAAAAAGAGCAGCAGGCTACCCATGAGAAGGGCGTTGTCTTCGGATACCAGCAGGGCGTAAAGGGCGGCGTAGAACGCGCTCAGCAGCGCGGAAAAACCGAGGGCGCGCCACGGGCCACCCAGCACGTGGCCGAGGTAAAACCCGATCAGCAAAATGCAGGCTGACGCTGAGATTGCGTACGCGATGGCGAAGGCGACATGCTCAGACAGGCTCAACAGCAACAAAAAGAAGATGGCCAGGGCCAGGCCAACCAAGGTGTATTGTGCTGGGTGAATGGCGAGGTTTTTCAGTATCTCAAACAGGAAGAAAGCAGCAAAGGCGACGATGATCAGCAGGAAACCATATTTCAACGCCCGCTCCGACTGGAGATAAATATTCACCGGTTCCAGCAGGCGAATCTCGAAATTCGCCAGACACGTGCCGTTGCTGCAATTCATCGGCTTTTCCATGGCCTGTTCGAGGCGGATATGGGCATTGGTGGCAAGGGAACTGATTTCCCAATAGGCACGAAATCCGTTATCACCGACCTTCTGGCTGTCGGGGTTGGGCAGGAAACGGCCTTCGAAGCCGGGGTGCGGCCAGTTCGAGGCGAACTCCGCGCGCAGGCTGTCCGCCAATGGCGCCACTTTTAATTGCGAAGTACCGCGCAGCTTGAGAGTAAGCGTGAAATCCAGCGTCTGCTTCTGGCCTGCTGCAATGTTTTCTACTAGTGCGTGAATGCCGCCGGGCAGGAATTCGATGCCGCTGCCTTGTGAAACCGTTTTCTTTTCACCATTCACGGTTAAATTGGGGATGCCGGCAAAGCCGCGCGGATCGGTGACCGCCATGCTGATGAAAGGTTGCTCCCATGTCAGTCTGGAATTGCTTCCATGGCGTGGAACGTCGAGACTGGCGGGAATTTCGAAACGCCCCTTCCAGTTGCTGTCCAGCGTATATACGGGAACGCGGAACAGTCCGCGATGTTTTTCATCGGTATTGATCTGCCCGGAGGCATCCATTTCCTTGGCCAAAATGTACCGGGCAGAACGAACGCGCAGACGCTTTTCCTGCGCTGTGTTGTTAGTGCTTCCTGGTGGTGCCGTCTCACTGTATTCCTCGGTATAAGGCAGCACCAGTATCGGGCTGGTAATGTACTGAGGATCGGCATAGCTTGTCGCGACATTGGCGACGACTTCGTTTTGCCGTGCCATGCGTTCGCCGACCAGGCTGCGTACCATGCCAAGCGGGACGTTGATGATGGCGGCGAGCAGCAGGATGATGCCTACCTTGATGAACAAGCTTTTTTGCATGACTTCGACTCCCTATGAGATGAACGTGCCTCCACTTTAGGGCGGCACGCTACTTCATGGGCGGAGGCGGGGTGAAGAAGAGTGAAGTTTGTGTGAAGTCGCGAGCGCCGAATCAGGCTGCCGGAAATTCAAGCCAGGCCAGTGCGCCGCCCTGGGAAAGATTGCCGAGTCCGGCACTGCCACCGTGGAGCTCGGCGACTTCCCTGGCCAAGGCGAGGCCGAGGCCGGTGCTTTTGCGTCCGGTATCTGGGCGCGGCAGCGAAAAGAAGCGTTCAAACACCCGGCTGGTGGCGTAATCGGGTATGCCGCTGCCTTGATCCCGGATTTCCAGCCGAACCGTGGTTTCGTTGCGCGAAAGATCCACAGCTATTTTCCCTTGGCGCGGGGAAAACTGGATGGCGTTGTCGAGCAGGTTCTCGATCGCCTGGCGCAGGAGAAAGGATTCGCCTTTCACCCTGATGTCGTTGCTTGCCGTCATGGTTATGGCCAGGCTGCGATTTTGAAGACGAGGCTGGGCGGCAGTCACGGCCTGCCTTGTCAATTCCGCAAGATCGATCAAAGACGGCTGTTCCAGCGATTGGCGCTGTTCCAGCTGGGCGAGTTGCAGCATCTTGTCGGCGATTTCCCGCAGGCGTTCGGATTGTTCACGGATATTGGCAAGGAAGAGGCGCCTCTCGTCCACCGGCATGGAATTTTCCTCCAGCAGTTCGGCTGCGCCACGGATAGCTGCCAGCGGGCTTTTTAGTTCGTGGGTAAGGTTGTGAATGTAACTTTCCACGTAGTTCTTGCCTTCCAGTTTTTCCCTCATGGATTCCAGAGCGCGCCCCAGTTCGTCCAGCTCTGCGGCGCGAGTGGCGGGCCGCGTGGCCTTGTGGCCTTCGGTCACGGACTGTGCGTAGCGGCGTAGGCGCCTGATGGCGCGGGTAAGGTGCCAGGTGAACACAACCCCGATCAATGCGGTTATGCCCAGCAGCAGAAAGCCGCGCTTCCTGATGGCCGCTTGGCTGCGTTCGACGAATGGCTGGACAGTAACATAGGGCTTGGCAACGGTAAGTACGCCGATAATGCGCTGGCCATCTCGCACAGGCGCGGCGACGTGCATGACGCTGGAGTTGGCGTCCCCAGGCGCATCCTTGGAGCTGCGGGCGCCGTATTGGCCCCGCAGAGTTAGGTAGACGTCTCGCCAGCTGGAAAAGTCGCGTCCGATCTGGCCGGGTTCGGTGGAATAAACCACAATACCCTGCGCGTCCGTGACATACACCCGATAATCCAGGCTGCGTTTGTGTATGCCCCGGATGGCCGCATCCACCTCTCTGCCGCTGTAGGCTTGCAGGGCAGAGGCCAGGCCGCCGCCGACAATGCGTCCTGCCTTGATGTCCTTGGCCGCAAGTTCCGCAAGCAGGTTGGCCGTGTCCACCAGCGTGTCTTCCATGGCTTCGCTCACGCCGGGTTTAACCTGCTCGCTGAAAATGTTGAGCACGAAATAGGCGGCCAGCCCCACGGTAAGGAAATAGCCGATGGCGATCTGGAGGGAGATTCTCATCGTTCGATGGAGTACCCCAGCCCCCGATGGGTGCGGATCGGATCCTTCTCCGGGCGCACGGCCCGGAGTTTTGCGCGGAGGGTCTTGATGTGCGTATCCACAGTGCGTTCCAGGCTGTGGTCGGGCGCGGCCCACACCCGCTGCATGAGCTGAATGCGGGAGAATACCCGTGCCGGTTCCTCTGCCAGCACTTTGAGCATCAGATATTCGTAGCGCGTCAGCTCAAGGGGAACGCCATAAAAATGGATGCGTTGGCCGGGCACATCGATAAGGAACGGCATGCCAGCCGGATTGGAACCGACGCCCGGTTCGGTCGGGGATGCACGGCGCAGGATGGAGCGGATGCGCGCCACCAGTTCACGCGGGCTGAAAGGTTTGGTGACATAATCGTCAGCTCCGATTTCGAGGCCGACGATGCGGTCGATTTCACCGTCTCGTGCAGTCAGGAATATCACCGGAACTTGCGAAAAAGTGCGCAGTTCCCGGCACAGGTCAAAGCCGTTGATATCCGGCAAACCAACGTCCAGTACCACCAGATCGAAGTGGCCTGCCTTCAGGGCGGACAATCCTGCATGGCCGAGAAGCTTGTGTTCCCACTCGAAATTCTCGGTGCGCAGCGCATAAATAACGGCGTCTGCAATGGCGGGTTCGTCTTCGACGATCAAAATGCGTTGGTTCATTGCCGCTCCCGCTCCGGAAGCCGGATCGGTTCCCAATGCTTGACCATGAGCTGCAATCCGCGCGAGCCCTTGTATTCGTTCACGCTCAAGGCATAGACCGCGCGGATGTCGTCAGGCAGCGGGTCGGCATGGAAGAACAGGATGGCGTCGAACGTCCGGCCGTCTGTCCTCAATTTCAGCTTGAGGTGGTTTTCGCCTACCACTCTTTGTTCCATCGGTGGATTCACTTTCCAAGTGCACCGCGGTTAATTCAGTAGTGAAAGCGACACTGGGCAATAAGGATGGCGCCGTTTTCGACCTTGTAGACCAGGCGGTGCTCCTTGGTGATTCTTCGTGACCACCGCCGGACAGGTTTTCTTTCAAGGGCTCTGGCTTGCCGAGGCCGCCATGCGGATCGCGGCGAATGCCCCGGATCAGATCGTTGATTTTTTCAAACCCTCGCCCGTCGTGCTCTTGCCACCAGTCATAGTCGGCTGATGCCCATTTGGAGAAAACAACGTTCAATCGATCGATCTTTCCACGCCCTGGCCGGATTCGAGTTCCTGGATGCTGGCGCGCAAATTTTCCGCATTCGCCGCGGTGCTCATGAGATGCATGGTTTCCCGCATGGATTCGAATTCCCTGGCGGACAGCATGACAAAATCGCGGCCATCGGCGCGAGTTACGGTCAATGGTTCGCCGCTATCGTTGATTTCATCGACCAGTTCGGTCAGGTGTTTACGGAATTGCGCAAAGGCTATGGCGTTCATGATCTTCCCCGTTTCACTATCGGCTTTAACGTAAAACTCGCGAAGCGAGCCCTCGTCCCCCTCGCCCGCTTGCGGGAGAGGGCTAGGGGAGAGGGACGGTCGGGGCGGCGGTTCGCCATGACCGTTAGTATAACAAAATCAGTTGGCCACGGATGCCCGACGCATTGGGCATGATAAAGTGGGGCCGGCCATGATTTTTCGGTAAGATGCTGATTACACGAGAAGTGGTGAGGAGCGAGAGGGGGCTTCCGCTTGCCGCTCGCTCACCGTTCCCCGCTTCCTGCCTCTTCCCAATACTCGATCATCAATTGCAGGCTTTGCGAGCCGTTGTATTCGTTCACGTCCAGCCGGTAGACCGCGCTGATCCGCTCCGGCAGCGGCTCGCTGTGGAAGAACAGGATGGCCTCGAAAATCCGGCCGCCTTTGCCCAGCCTGAGCCGCAAATGCTTCTCGCCGACCACGCGCTGGTTTTCGACGGTGAAGGTTTCGTGGAATGCGGGCTGCGGGAATCCCTGCCCCCACACTTGCGCCGCCAGCGAGCGGGCCAGCTCCATGTTCATGTCGGCGGCGTTCAGGCAGCCGTCGCTCTCGATGACGCGCTCCAGGTCGCCCGGGCCGAGCAGCGCGCGGGCGATTTCCTCGAAAGCGGCGGAAAATTCCCCGAAATGGGCTTCGCGGATGGTCAGCCCGGCAGCGAAGGCGTGGCCGCCGAATTTTTGCAAGAGGTGCGGTTTGCGCTTGGCGACCAAGTCCAGCGCGTCGCGCAGGTGCAGGCCGCCGATCGAGCGTCCGGAGCCTTTCAGTTCGCCCTCGTTGCCCTGGGCGAAAGCGATCACCGGGCGGTGGTATTTGTCCTTGAGGCGCGAGGCGAGGATGCCGATGACGCCCTGGTGCCAGTCCGGGGAGTAAAGGCTGAGCACATAGCTTTCGCCGACTTCGGTTTTTTCGAGCGCGGCGAGCGCCTGATCCTGCATGTCGGCTTCGATTTCGCGCCGTTCGCGGTTGAGGGTGTCGAGCTGCTGCGCGATGGCGAAGGCCCGGTCTTCGCTTTCGGCGAGCAGACACTCGATGCCCAGCGCCATGTCGTCGAGCCGGCCGGCGGCGTTGAGGCGCGGGCCGACGACGAAGCCGAGGTCGTAGGTCGCAGCTTTTTCGGTCTTTCGGCCCGCCACCCGCAGCAGGGCGTTGATGCCGGGAACGGCGCGTCCGGCGCGGATGCGCTTCAAGCCTTGCTGCACCAGGATGCGGTTGTTGTCGTCGAGCCTGACCACGTCGGCCACCGTGCCGAGCGCGACCAGATCGAGCAGCCTGGCGAGGTTGGGTTCGGGTTTGGCGCCGAATGCGCCGCGGCCGCGCAGTTCCGCGCGCAGCGCCAGCATGACGTAGAAAATCACCCCGACCCCGGCCAGGTTCTTGCTGGGAAAGGCGCACTCCGGCTGGTTGGGGTTGACGATGGAAGCGGCCGAGGGCAATTCGTCGCCGGGCAGATGGTGGTCGGTGACCAGAACCGCCATGCCGAGCTTGCGCGCTTCCTCGACGCCCGCCACGCTGCTGATGCCGTTGTCCACGGTGAGCAGGATGTCTGGCCCGCGTTCGGCCGCCAGGCGGACTATTTCCGGCGTCAGGCCGTAACCGTATTCGAAGCGGTTGGGCACCAGGTAATCGACCGCAGCGCCGAATTCGCGCAGCGCGCGCACCGCGACGGCGCAGGCCGTGGCCCCGTCGGAATCGTAATCGGCGACGATCAGCAGGCGTTTGCCGGCGGCAATGGCATCCGCAAGCAGGCCCGCCATTTCCGCCGCGTTTTTCATGGCCGAAAAAGGCAGCAGGGCGCCGAGCTCGTGTTCGAGCTGCCGCGCGTCGGCGATGCCCCGCGCCGCGTAAACACGGGCTAGCACCGGATGCAAGCCACCGGCGGCGAGCCGGTCGGCGGCGGCTTGGGAATAGGGGCGGGAGGCGATGCTGGGCATGGGCGGGGATTATAACAGTGAACGGGAAGCGGGAAGCGGGCGCGGCTTCGCCGCGGGTTTTGATCTTCCCGCTTCCCGTTCACCGTTTACCGCTTCCAGCTTCCCCGCCTATCGCCGCTCGTCCCGGTTGTGTATCATTACGCCTGTCGAAAACACGGAACACGGCCATCTATGAAGACCACTTTTCTGGATTTTGAACAGCCTATCGCCGAACTTGAGGGCAAGATCGAAGAGCTCCGCTTCGTGCAGGACGACTCCGCGGTGGACATCTCCGAAGAAATCGGCCGGCTGCAGAAGAAGAATCAGACGCTCACCAAGGACATTTACGCCAAGCTCTCGTCCTGGCAGGTCTCCCAGGTTTCGCGGCATCCGCAGCGCCCTTATACGCTCGACTACATCCAGGCTCTGTTCACCGATTTCGAGGAGTTGCACGGCGACCGCGCTTTCTCCGACGATCCCGCCATCGTGGCCGGGCTGGCGCGCTTCAACGGCCAGCCGGTGATGGTGATCGGCCACCAGAAGGGCAAGGACACCAAGGAAAAAATTCATCGCAACTTCGGCATGCCGCGCCCGGAAGGCTACCGCAAGGCACTGCGCCTGATGCGTCAGGCTGAGAAGTTCGGCATTCCGATCATGACCTTCATCGACACCCCCGGCGCTTATCCCGGCATCGGCGCGGAGGAGCGCGGCCAGTCGGAAGCGATCGCGCGCAATCTGTACGTCATGTCCGAACTGAGGACGCCGATCGTCTGCACCATCATCGGCGAAGGCGGCTCGGGCGGCGCGCTGGCCGTCGGCGTCGGCGATGTCATGCTGATGCTGCAATATTCCAGCTACTCGGTGATTTCGCCGGAAGGCTGCGCCTCGATCCTGTGGAAAAGCGCGGACAAGGCGCCCGAAGCCGCCGAAACGCTGGGGATCACCGCCACCCGCCTGAAAACCCTGGGCCTGATCGACAAGATCGTGAACGAACCGCTCGGCGGCGCGCACCGCGACCCCGAGGTCGTCATGCAGAATTTGAAGAAGGCGTTGCAGGAAAGCCTGCGCCAGCTCCAGGACATGTCGATGGACGAGTTGCTCGAAAAGCGTTTCGAGCGCCTGATGGGCTATGGCAAGTTCAAAGAAACTGCTGCCCGGTGATCTTGCCGGGCACGTCGAGAACAAGCTAAAGCAATGGCACGTCTCCGGCCGGCACGTGGTGCTGGCCTTGAGCGGCGGCGCGGATTCGGTGGCGCTGCTCGATATCCTGGCGCCACTGCGCGCATCGCTTCATTTCACCCTTTCCGCGTTACACGTCAACCACCGGATCAGCCCGCATGCCGGCCGCTGGGCCGAATTCTGCGCCCGGCTGTGCGCCGGGCTTGACGTTCCTTTCACAGTCGTCGAAGTCGATATCGCGCATCAGCCGGGCGAGAGCCTGGAAGCGTCGGCGCGTGCCGCCCGTTATCGCGCGCTGGCCGCGCACCCGGCCGATTTCGTCGTGCTCGCCCAGCACCTCGACGATCAGGCCGAAACCCTGCTGCTGCAACTGCTGCGCGGCGCGGGGGCGAAGGGCCTGAGCGCGATGGGCGAACTCGGCACTCGGCACTCGGCACTCGGCACTATTTTTCTTCGCCCCCTGCTCGACGTGCCGCGCCGTACCATCCTCGACCATGCCGCCTTGCGCGGGCTCAAGTGGGTGGACGACGAAAGCAATGCCGATACCGCTTTCGACCGCAACTACCTGCGCCATCGGGTGCTGCCGCTCCTGGCCGAACGCTTTCCCGGCTATCGCGAGACTTTCGCCCGCACCAGCCGGAATCTGGCGGAAAGCGCGCTGTTGATGGACGATCTGGCGCGGCTGGACGGCGCGGCCGCTCTCGCCGGCGACAGGCTGAAGGTGGACGCGCTGCGCGGCTTGTCCGAGGCGCGCGCGAAAAACCTGCTGCGCTACTGGCTGGCGGAAACGGGCGTAGTCATGCCATCGTCCGGGCGGTTGGAAAACATCCTGCAGCAGCTGCGCAGCTCCCGCGACGACGCGCAGATCGCCGTCAGTCAGGCCGGCATTGTCATTCGGCGCTATCGCGGCGAAGCGCATATCGAAAAAAAACGCGCCGAGCCGCAGTCCGATTGGGCGTTGAGCTGGTCGCGGCAGGACCGGCTGGATTTGCCGGAGTTCGGCGGCCAGTTGTCGTTCGAACCCGCGATCGGGCAGGGGCTGAGCCTTTTCAGATTGACCGCCGCACCGGTCACGGTCAAGCCGCGCCGCGGCGGGGAACGGCTGCGTCCGGATTGCCGCCGCCCCAGCCGCAGCTTGAAGAATCTGTTGCAGGAAGCCGGAATGCCGCCGTGGCAACGGCAGCGGCTGCCGCTTTTGTTCAGCGGCGAAAAACTGGTGTTCGTGCCCGGCATCGGGATGGCCTGCGAATACCTGGCCGGCGAGGGGGAAGAGGGGGTCGTCGTGGAGTTCCGGACGGCGGTATAGGATTTTCCCGGATTCCGCTGCGCTTCATCCGGGCTACGTGCGGACTATCGTGCCGGTACCACCACCGCGCTGAGTCCCAGCGCCCTGATCTTCGCCATTGCTTGCTCGGCCTCGGCCTTGCTTTGGAACGGGCCGACGTTGAGCTTGGTTTCGGTGTAGGACTTGATGCCGTTCTGCGTCAGTTTTTCCTGTAGCTGGATGGCGTTGGCCGGGTTGGAGAACACGCCCAGCTGCACGCTGTAGCCTTTGGTGATCGCCGCTTCCGGCGCCTTCGCAGGGAGCGGCGGGGTTTTTTCGGCCGGCGCGGGCTTGAGCGGTTGCGGCTTCGCGGGCGCCGCCTGGGCCATAGGCGCGGGCGCCGCGGCAGGTTTTGCCGGTGTCGGACGGGCGGAAACTTCGGCTTCCGCCCCCGGTCTGACGGGCATCGGCTTGGCTTCCTTCGGTGCCGGCGCGGCGGGCGCCGCATTGACGACCTCGGGCGGCGGAGGCGGTGGCGTGGTGGGTTGGACTTCCTGTTCGGACGGGGTGGTCGGCGGCGCGGCCATTTCCTCGGGGGGCGCGGCCGGTTGGGCGGGGGCAATCTCGGTGTTCTGCGTGGTGGTCCGCGTGGCGGGGATTTCCGGCTTGTAGCGGGTCAGCACGGTGAGGGCGGCGATGGCGGCGGCCACCAGCACGGAGGCCGCGATCACGCGCCGGATGGCGCGCTTCTTGATTTCGGTTTGTTCGTCGAGGGAAGGCTGCTCCGGCATGGCGTTGTCCTTTTTGTTTTCGAAATCCGGCTGCGCTGCATGGTAGCACGATATTCCAGGCCGCAACAACGCCGCTCGGCGGACGCATAAGACGTTTATTTTGTGTGCTAAATGTGATACTTTTACGCGTTTTTAAGCAACTCAAATTGGAGATTTACGAATGGCTGTTGAACGCACCCTCTCGATCATCAAACCCGACGCCGTGGCGAAGAACGTGATCGGCAAGATTTATTCCCGTTTCGAATCCAATGGCCTGAAAATCGTGGCCTCACGCATGGTGCACCTGTCGCGCACCGAAGCCGAAGGTTTCTACGCCGTGCACCGCGAGCGCCCGTTCTTCAAGGATCTGGTCGATTTCATGATGTCCGGCCCGGTGATGGTGCAGGCGCTGGAAGGCGAGAACGCCGTCGCCAAGAACCGCGAGCTGATGGGCGCCACTGACCCGAAAAAGGCGGAGAAGGGCACCATCCGCGCCGACTTCGCCGAGAGCATCGACGCCAATGCGGTGCATGGTTCCGACAGCCTGGAAAACGCCCAAATCGAAGTGGCCTATTTCTTCCCGTCGATGGACGTCTATTCCCGTTAGCCTTTGATGGCGAATCCCTGCTCCGGCAATATGTTACTTGCGCCATGGCTGTTTCCCTCACCCCTAGCCCTCTCCCGCCAGCGGGCGAGGGGGGCGAGGTGCGCTTCGCGCGCTTCATATGATCGCTAACCTGCTCGACTTCGATCAAGCCAGGCTGACCGCTTTCTTCGCGGAGAACGGCGAGAAGCCGTTTCGCGCCAAGCAGCTGCTGCGCTGGATGCATCAATTCGGGGAAAGCGATTTTTCCCGCATGAGCGATTTGTCCAAGGCGTTGCGGGAAAAGTTGGGCGGGCTGGCGGCGGTGGTCCCGCCGCGCCTGATGCAGGAACAGATTTCCGACGACGGCACGCGCAAGTGGCTGCTCGACGTCGGCGCCGGCCAGGGCATCGAGACCGTGTTCATCCCCGAGGATGAGCGCGGCACGCTGTGCATTTCTACCCAGGTGGGCTGCGCGCTGGAGTGCAGCTTCTGCTCCACCGGGCGGCAGGGTTTCAACCGCAATCTCGGCGTGGCCGAAATCATCGGCCAGCTGTGGTGGGCGAACAAGGCGCTCGGCTGCACCCCAAGAAACGAACGGGTGATCAGCAATGTGGTGCTGATGGGCATGGGCGAGCCCCTGCTCAATTACGACAATACGCTTTCCGCGCTCAGCCTGATGCTGGACGACAACGCCTATGGCCTGTCGAAACGGCGGGTGACGGTGAGCACTTCCGGCATCGTTCCCGCCATGGACCGTCTGCGCGAGCAGTGCCCGGTGGCGTTGGCGGTTTCGCTGCACGCGCCCAACGACGCGCTGCGCGACGAGCTGGTCCCGATCAACCGGAAGTATCCCCTGCGCGAACTGATGGCAGCCTGCCGCCGCTACGTGGTGGATGCGCCGCGCGATTACATCACTTTCGAATACGTCATGCTGGACGGGATCAACGACACCCCCGCCCACGCGCGCGAGCTGCTCGCGCTGGTGCGCGACGTGCCGTGCAAGTTCAACCTGATCCCGTTCAATCCATTCCCGGCTTCGCAATACAAGCGTTCGCCCGCCGAAACCATCCGACGGTTCGGCGCGATCCTGCTCGACGCCGGGCGGGTGGTCACCACCCGCAAGACGCGCGGCGACGATATCGATGCCGCCTGCGGCCAGCTGGCGGGCAAGGTGCAGGATAAAACCCGGCGCGTTGCCGGAAAAATCATAGAGGCGGCGGCAAGATGCTAAATTCGAAATGGCTGGCTATCCTGTTGATCGCCGTCAGCGGCATGTGGGCGCTTGTCGCGGCGGCGGATGACGGACCATCCGGTTCGCGCCAGCGCGCCCAGATCCATACCGAGCTGGGGGCCGCCTATTTCGGCCGCGACCAGATGGGCGTCGCCCTGTCGGAGCTGAACGAGGCGGTGCGCCTGGATTCGAGCTATGCGCCGGCATATAACATTCTGGGACTGGTCTACATGGCGCTGCGCGAGGACGCCAAGGCGGAGGAAAGTTTTCGCCGCTCCCTCAGCCTGGACAGCGCCGATTCCGACGCCCACAACAATTACGGCTGGTTTTTGTGCCAGCGCGGCAAGAGCGCCGATTCCATCGCCCACTTCATGGTCGCCCTGAAAAATCCGCTGTACGCCACGCCGGAAAAATCCTATCTCAATGCCGGCATTTGCGCGCGCAAGAACAACAACGACGCGGATGCCGAGGAATTCCTGATGAGATCGCTCCGGCTTCAGCCGCGGCAGCCGCAGGCGCTGTTCCACATGGCCGACATCAACTTCAAGCGCGGGAATTTCAACGAGGCCAAGAACTTCATCAACCGCTATTCCCAAGTGGCGGCGCCGACGATCGAAAGCCTTTGGCTGGGCCTGCGCATCGAGCGCAAGCTGGGCGACCGCAGCGCCGAGGCAAGCTATGGCCTGCAGCTGAGGAAGATGTACCCCGATGCGCCTGAGACCCAGGCATTGCGGGCCGGCAAGTTCGAATGAGCGAGGGCCAAGTGAGCGAAGACATCCAGGACAACGAGGTGGAGCACGAGGCGAAACCCAGCCCCGGCCGGGTTCTGTTCGAGGCGCGCGAGCGGCTCGGGCTGAGCATCGCCGACGTGGCGCGCCAGCTCCGGCTGTCCACGCGCCAGATCGAGGCGCTGGAAGCGGACGACTATGCCAGCCTGCCGGGCAAGACGTTTCTGCGCGGCTTTATCCGCAACTATGCCAGGCTGCTGCAACTCGACGCGGAGCCCCTGCTGGAGAGCACGCAGGAGACCCAGCCGAAGGATCAGCCGATCGTGGTGCCGGTCAGCCGAATCGAGTTCGGCGGCAAGCACCGCTTTCTGCCCTTCTCCGATCGTTCTCACAAGCCGCTGCCGCGCTTTGTCATCACTTTTACAGTGGCGGTGCTACTACTGTCCTGGGGCGTCTATGAACTCTCCCAGTGGCAGCCGCCGCGCGATGTACCCGTGAAAACCGAGGGCGAGGCGCCGCCGGCATTGTCGCAACCCCCGCAGGGCGAAGCCGCTGCGCCGCAGCCTGTTCAGCCGGCGCCCGCAGAGGAAGGGCAGCCGCTGCCCCTGCCCGCGCCGGCCGAGACGGTCGTGGCGCCCGCCCAGGCACCTGCGCCGGGCCCCGCTCCGGCGCCTGTCCCAGCGCCGGCACCGGCACCGGCACCGGCACCGGCACCGGCTTTTGTCGCACCAGCCCCTGCGCAGCCTCCCGTTCCCGCGCCGGCGCCCGTTCCCGCGCCCAAGGCGGAGGTCGGCGGCAAACTCCTCGAATTTGCGTTTGATGGCGACGCCTGGGTGGAGGTGAAGGACAAAAGCGGCCGCATCTTTTCCCAACTCAACCCCAAGGGCAGCAGGCAGTCGGTGCGCGGCATCCCGCCATTCAGCCTGGTGGTCGGCAACGCTGCCCAAGTGCGGGTGACTTACAATGGCCAGCCGGTGGACCTGGCGCCTCACACCAAGGTGAACGTGGCGCGCCTGACGCTCGAATAAACCAAACATGTACAAGCCTGAAATTCCCCGCCGCAAAAGCCGGCTGATCAAGGTGGGCTCGGTCGCCGTCGGCGGCGATGCGCCGGTCAGCGTGCAGACCATGACCAACACCGAGACCCGCGACGTCGAGGCGACGCTCGCCCAGATCGGCCGCGCGGCCAGGGCCGGCGTCGATATCGTGCGGGTTTCCGTGCCCAGCATGGAGGCGGCCGAAGCCTTCGGCGAAATCAGGAAACGCTCGCCGGTGCCGCTGATCACCGATATCCATTTCGACTACAAGATCGCCTTGCGCGTCGCCGAACTCGGCGCCGACTGCCTCAGGATCAACCCCGGCAACATCGGGCGCGAGGATCGCGTGCAAGCGGTGGTGCAATCGGCGCGGGATCACGGCATCCCGATCCGCATCGGCGTCAACGCCGGCTCGCTGGAAAAAGACCTGCAGAAGAAATACGGCGAACCCACTCCGGAAGCCCTGGTGGAATCGGCCCTGCGCCATATCGAGATCCTCGACCGGCTGAATTTCCCGGATTTCAAGGTGAGCCTCAAGGCCTCCGACGTGTTTACCACGGTCGAGGCGTACAAGCTATTGGCCGGGCAGATCGAACAGCCGCTGCATCTGGGTATTACCGAAGCCGGCGGCCTGCGCGCCGGCAGCGTCAAGTCGGCCATCGGCCTGGGCATGCTGCTGGCGGCCGGGATCGGCGACACGATCAGGGTTTCGCTGGCGGCCGACCCGGTGGAAGAGGTGAAGGTTGGCTTCGATATCCTGAAAAGCCTGCATATCCGCAGCAAGGGCGTGAACATCATCGCCTGCCCGTCCTGCTCGCGCCAGGAATTCGACGTGATCAAGACCGTCAACGCCCTGGAAGAGCGCCTGGAAGACGTGCTGGAGAGCATCGACGTGGCGGTGATGGGCTGCGTGGTCAACGGCCCGGGCGAAGCGCGCGAGGCGGATGTCGGCATCGCCGGCGGTTCGCCCAACCTGCTCTATATCGACGGCAAGCCCGCCCACAAGGTATCCGAAGCCGAGATGGTGGACGTGCTGGAGCGCCAGGTGCGCGCCCGCATCGCCGCCATGAAGGAAAAATAGCCGGCCGCTTCAAAAGCGCGACGTGCGCTTATCCGGTTGCCGGCCCTAAAACAAACAACACGAAAGCCGTTTTTTGTCTATGAGTACGAGTATTCAAGCCATCCGCGGGATGAACGACATCCTGCCGGAGCAGGCCGATCTGTGGGATTTTTTCGAGAGCACGGTGGACGACTGGCTGCGCAGCTACGGCTACCGTCCCATCCGCATGCCGATCGTGGAGCAGACTGCGCTGTTCAAGCGCGCCATCGGCGAAGTGACGGACATCGTCGAGAAGGAGATGTACACCTTCACCGATGCGCTCAACGGTGAAAGCCTGACGCTGCGGCCGGAAGGCACCGCCTCCTGCGTGCGCGCCGTGTTGCAGCACAATCTGCTGTACAACGCGCCGCAGCGCCTCTACTACAGCGGGCCGATGTTTCGCCACGAGCGCCCGCAGAAGGGCCGCTACCGCCAGTTCCACCAGGTCGGCGTGGAGTCGCTCGGTTTTGGCGGGCCGGACATGGATGCCGAGCACATTGTCATGACGGCGAGGCTGTGGCGCAAGCTTGGCCTGCCCGATATCGAACTTCAAATCAACACGCTCGGCACCAGCGAAGACCGCGCGCGCCACCGCGCCCGGCTGGTGCACTATCTTGAGCGGCACCACGAACTGCTGGACGAGGACTCGCGCCGGCGCCTGCTGACCAATCCGCTGCGGGTGCTCGACAGCAAGAATCCGGCGATGCAGGCGCTGATCGAGGCTGCGCCCAAGCTGCTCGACGATCTCGACGAGGTTTCGCTCAAGCATTTCGAGGATTTGCAGGCGATGCTGCGCGACGCGGGGATCGAATACCGGATCAACCCGCGCCTGGTGCGCGGCCTGGATTACTACAATTTCACCGTGTTCGAATGGGTGACGACCAAGCTGGGCGCGCAGGGCACGGTATGCGCCGGCGGGCGCTACGACGGCCTGATCGAGCAGATCGGCGGCAAACCCGCGCCGGCGTGCGGCTTCGCCATGGGCGTGGAGCGGCTGCTGGCGCTGCTGGAGGAATACGCCTTCCAGGCGCCCAGGATCGCGGCCGACGTTTACGTGGTTCATCAGGGCGAGGCGGCCGACAAGTTCGCCAGGACGGCGGCGGAGCGGCTGCGCGACCAGGGCTTGCACGTCGTCCTGCACTGCGGCGGCGGCAGCTTCAAGTCGCAGATGAAGAAGGCCGATGCCAGCGGCGCGCGCTATGCCGTGATCGTCGGCGACGACGAGGCGGCGGCGGGCGAGGTCAGCCTCAAGTCGCTGCGCGAACTGGGAGATCAGGTGCGCGTCGCGCTGGAAAGTGTAGTAAGCTTGGTTCGGCGTGAAATTACGTAGCAAATAATCGGACAGGGCATGGAACTGACGCCTCTTAGAAAAGGTGAAATCGAGGTCGGCAAGCCGCTGTCCTGGCCGGTCTACGACAGGAACAAGAAATTATTGCTGTGCGAAGGGTTCGTCATAGAAACCCAGAATCAGGTGGAAATGTTGATTGCGGGCGGGCTGTTCCGCAACCCGAAATGGAGGCCGACAAAACAAGATTACCGTGGAGATAGGCCGGCTTCCGAAACCGACAAGACACCGGCGGAAAAACAGGTGTCGCTGAGCGCGCTCAAGCTGAATATTGGCGAAAGCCTGCAAATGCAGTCGCTGACCGATCAGAATCCCGAGCGCTATTATGTCAAGCTCATCGGTTTTGTCGAGAAGCGCAGCGTCATGGTGAACACGCCGGTAGTGGACGGCGCGGTGCTGTTGATGCGGGAAGGGCAGGCATTCGTGATGCGCGGTTTTTCTGGCCGGGACACGTTTGCGTTCAACGTCAACATCCTGCGCGTTTGCAATGTGCCATTCCCCTATCTCCACCTGAGCTATCCGCCTTTTGTGCAAAGCACGGCGATACGCCGCCACAACCGGATCAAAATCAGTCTCATCGTTTCCGTGAGCAATGCGACGCATCCGGAAATGGCCGACAAGCTTCCCGGGCTGCTGACCGACCTGAGTCTTACCGGCACGATGCTGGACGCGCGCAGGCCTCTGGGGGAGGCCGGCGACACATTGGCCATCGCGCTGCGCGTCGTGGTCGGCGACCTGGATGCCTATCTGACGCTCAATGCCGCGATTCGCAACATCCGGACGGAAATGTCGGAAGCCCGGCCCGAGCCCGTGTTTCACCACGGCATGGAGTTCCTGGAGATGGCGACCAACGATAAAATGATTTTACAAAACTTCGTTTACACAAAAATGGTGGAAGGAATTTGAATTGAGCGCTTACGATCTTGAAGAACAGGAACAACTGGACGTCCTCAAGGACTGGTGGAAAAGGAACGGCAACACAGTCATCCTCGCGGTCGCGGTGTTTGCCGCGGTGGTGGCCGGCATGCAGGGGTGGCGCTACTATCAGACCCACCAGCGCCAGCAGGCGGCGCTGGTGTACGAGACGGTGCAAAACGGCGTGCAGAACAAGGACATCAAGCGCGTGCGCGATGCCGCCGGCCAGCTCATCGAAAAGTATCCGTCCACGCCTTATGCCACGCGCGCCGCGCTGCTCGCGGCCAGCGCGAACCTGGAGGCCGGCGACGCCAAGAGTGCCAAAGCCCAGCTGCAATGGGTGTCCGAGCATGCCAAGGAGGACGGCGCGCGCGACATCGCCCGGCTGCGGCTGGCCGGTTTGCTGCTGGACGAGAAGAATTACGCCGACGCGATGAAACAGCTCGAATCGAAGCATGAAACGGCATTCGACGGCCTGTTCTCCGACTTGAAGGGCGACGTGCTGGCGGCCCAGGGCAAGGCCGCGGACGCGCGCGCCGCCTACCAGGCCGCATTGGAAAAAATGGACGACAAGGGTGCCTATCGCCAGGTGGTGCAGATGAAACTGGATGGCTTGGGAGCGCGCGGATGAAAATGAAAACGTGGCACGGCCTGTTGCTGGGACTCGTCGCGCTCCAGCTTGCCGGTTGCAGCGGTCTGGGCGAAAAGGTGTCCACCGGCTTTGGCCTGTGGGGAAGCAAGGATGTCGGCGAGAAGCCGGCTGAACTGGTCAGTTTCTCTCCATCGGTCGAACTCAGGACGCTATGGCAGGGGCGGGTCGGCAGCGCGGGAGACGGGGTGCTTTATCCCGCCGTGGTGGGCGACAGCGTTTTCGCCACCGGGGCGGATGGGCAAATCGCCCGCTTCGATGCCGGCAGCGGCCAGCAGCAATGGCGCATCGATGGCGGCCGCAAGATTTCCGGCGGCATCGGCGCGGGACCCAACCTGGTATTGGCCGGAACCGCCAAGGGCGAATTGCTGGCATTCGACGCGGGCGGCAAGCCGCTTTGGCAGGCGCAGCTTTCCAGCGAGATTCTGAGCGAGCCGAAAGCGGCCGACGATCTGGTGGTGGTGAGGACCGGCGACGGGCGCATTTACGCCCTCGACGCCAAGGACGGCAAGCGCCGCTGGGTTTACCAGCGCGCGCTGCCGTCCCTGAGCCTGCGCAGCCACGCCGGCGTGGTCGTCAAGCGCGGCGCGGTGTTTGCCGGTTTCGCCGGCGGCAAGCTGGTGGCGCTCAATCTGGCCAACGGCAGCGTCGGCTGGGAAGCGACCGTGGCCTTGCCGCGCGGCGCCACCGAGCTGGAGCGGATGACCGACGTCAGCAGCCCGCCGGTGCTGGACGAGCGCGCCATCTGCGCCACCGCCTATCAGGGCCGCACCGCCTGCTTCGATATTGCCAGCGGCAACCCGATGTGGGCGCGCGACGTGCCCAGCGCCGCCGGCCTGGCGATGGACGAACGCAACGTCTACGTCAGCGACGTGCGCGGCGCCGTTCACGCCCTCGACAAACGTACCGGCGCCACCGTGTGGAAGCAGGACAAGCTGTTCGCGCGCCAGGCCACCGCGCCGTTGACGCTCGGGCGCTATGTCGCAGTGGGCGACGTGCAGGGCTACGTTCATCTGTTGGCGCGGGAGGACGGTAGTTTTGCGGCGCGCATCGCGACCGACGGCAGCCAGATCGGTGCAGCACCGGTGGCGCTGAACCGGGGTTTCCTGGTGCAGACCCGTAATGGCGGGCTGTTCGCGCTTACGGTGCAATAGATAGCGGTAAAAAACAATAACCGCAAAGACGCAAAGGCGCGAAGAAGATCGAGATGATCTCTTTGCGCTATCTTTGCGTCTTTGCGCCTTTGCGGTAAGAAATTTGAAATGAAACCAACCCTAGTCCTGGTCGGCCGTCCCAACGTCGGCAAATCCACCCTGTTCAACCGCCTCACCAAGAGCCGCGACGCCCTGGTGGCGGACCTGCCGGGGTTGACGCGCGACCGCCATTACGGCCACGGCCAGGTGGGAGGTCGGCCTTACCTGGTGGTGGATACCGGCGGCTTCGAGCCGGTGGCGAAGGACGGCATCCTGCACGAAATGGCGCGGCAGACGCTGCAGGCGGTGGACGAGGCCGACGCCATCGTGTTCCTGGTGGACGCGCGCCAGGGTCTGACCGCGCAGGACAAGATCATCGCCGATCAGTTGCGCAAGGCGGGCCGTCCGCTGTTCCTGGCGGTGAACAAGGCCGAGGGCATGCGCCGGGACGTGGTGGCCGCCGAATTCTACGAACTCGGCCTGGGCGAGCCGCTGGTGATCTCCGGGGCGCACGGCGAGGGCGTGCACGGACTGGTGGAACTGGCGCTGGAAAGCTTTCCGCTGGACGGATCCGACGAGGACGAGGACGACCATCCCAAGATCGCCATCGTCGGTCGGCCCAACGTCGGCAAGTCCACGCTGGTGAATAGCCTGCTCGGCGAAGAGCGGGTGATCGCGTTCGACCAGCCGGGCACCACGCGCGACAGCATTTACATCGACTTCCAGCGCGACGACCGCCGCTACACCCTGATCGATACCGCCGGCATCCGCAAACGCGGCAAGGTGTTCGAGGCGATCGAGAAATTTTCCGTGGTGAAAACGCTGCAAGCGGTGGAAGACGCCAACGTCGTGGTGCTGGTGCTGGACGCCCGTCAGGACGTGTCCGAGCAGGATGCCCACATCGCCGGCTTCGTGGTGGAAAGCGGCCGCGCCCTGGTGGTGGCGGTGAACAAATGGGACAACCTGCCCGCCGAGCGGCGCGACGTGGTGAAAAGCGACATCGCACGCAAACTGCAATTCCTCGAATTCGCCAAGTTCCACTATATTTCGGCGTTGCAAGGCAACGGCGTCGGCGGCCTGTTCAAGTCCATCGACAGCGCTTACGCCTCGGCCATGGTGAAGATGCCGACGCCCAAGCTGACGCGCATCCTGATGGACGCCACCGCCCAGCACCAGCCGCCCAAGTCCGGGCCGTTCCGCCCCAAGCTGCGCTATGCCCATCAGGGCGGCTCCAATCCGCCGCTGGTGATCGTGCATGGCACCTCGCTGGAGAGCTTGTCGGCAAGCTACAAACGCTATCTGGAAAGCGCTTTCCGCAAGGCATTCGAGCTGGCGGGCACGCCGTTGCGGGTGCAGTTCAAGCAGGGCAGCAACCCCTTTGCCGGCCGTACCGCACCCAAGACGGAAGCCGATGAAAACCGCGCTCACCGCCAGCGCATGAAAGGACGCAAGCTGTACGGCAGGCGCTGAGAAAAAAATCAAAATCTACCGTAAAGGCGCGAAGGCGCAAAGAAAATCTTTCTCATTTTGTATGTGTTTTCTTTGCGACCCCTTGGCGTCTTTGCGCCTTTGCGGTGGAGGTTTCTTTTTTTACAGGCCGTGAGATGAAATCCGCTTATCCCCGCATTTGATTTTTTTGCTCTCCGTTGTGCCGGGGTTATGGTAAAAAACCGGATTCCATAACCCATCCAAATCGAATTTTATGCAATCCGGCCCCCGCGAAATCGTCACCCCTTTCCGCCCCATTCCCCTCGAAGTGCCCGAGGGAATGAAGCCGAACGAATTTTTCAACAGCACGGAAAACCTCAACGACCTGATGAACAACAACGGGTTGTTGATGAATTCGGAGAACCTGCTGCTTTACCGCAAGGCGTTGGGGCACAGCAACGAATTCGACACCTCGATCATCTACAATACCTCGCAGTGCATCCTCAACCCGCTCGGGCGGCCGGTGCGGCGCACCCAGGTGCCGGACAACGTGAAGCATGTCTGGAACCGGATGAACCAGATCATCATCGATTACATGCTGGAGCAATATCCCAATCCGGACGAGGCGCTGATCCTGGCGGGCGAGGCCAGCCTTGACGCCACCTGGCCGCTGACTTCGCCCGGCGTGCCGAGCATCCGCATGCTGCACAACCACTTTATCGTTTTTCCCAAGGACGAGCTGCGCAACGCAAAACTCGCCGACCTGAAAAATCCGAATTTGACCGACGGCGGCCAGCACAGCCTATTCCAGGCTTATATGCGCGACGTTTACCGCGAATTTTTCGACAAGGCGCTGAACCTGGAAATCCTCAAGCCCGCCAGCGAGGCGGATGCGCGCATCGAACTGACCGGCTACCCGCAAGGCTTGCCCAGCTGGGAAATCCGGGGCGGCGCGGCGGCGCTGCAAGACGTGCGTTTCTGGAAGGAATACGACGAAATCCTGAAGGGGTTCATCGATTTCTATCGCGCCTTTTTCTCGCAGGTCTCCACCCGCAACGCGCCGATCACGCCGGACGCCTATTACCCGGCCGAAGTGGAGAGCGTGCTGTTGTTCGACAACGATTTCCTGAAAACGGCGAAGAAGGTGCGCAACCTGTGCATCACCGACGCGAAGTATGCCAACGCCATCCGCTGGCAGCCGGCATTCAAGCAGCTCATCTACCGCAACGACGACGGCAAGCTGATCGTCACCATCAGCCAGAATTCCATCGGCAACGCGATCACCGAGCTGCTTGGCGTGGTGGTGAACCGTGTCGCCGATGCCGACGCCTATGGGAAGCAGGAGCCGCGCCTGATCGAGCGTTTGCTTGAGGTGCGCCGCCGCCTGATCGAAGCCGACCTGGGCGACGGCATCGCCACCGATTATTGGCCGGAGGAATGAAGCGGGGGGCGTTCCTTGTGGTGAAACGAAATTGCCAGGAGCCTTCGACTTGAAGAATCGGAGCTCAGAGGGTCAGGCAGGCAAGCAGCGAAGCGGCTGCTCGCAAAATTCGGCTGGATGAGGACAGATTTACCCGAATCATTGAGTTTTTCCTTTCGATGTGTTAGTTTCGTGGCATTGAAAGGAAATCATATGTTCTACAGTGAGTTAACTCAAAATCAACTCCGTGTTTCAGTGGAGCTCCGCCAGACCTATGAAGCCTATCGCGAAGTCCGGCGTAATGCTGCCCGGTATGCTGGCGGGCTAAGCTGGAAGACTGTCGGCGAACGCGAGTATCTCATCAAAATCATAAACCGGCGCGGCGGCACCAAGAGCCTTGGCCCGCGGTCGCCAGACACGGAGGCGATTCACACGGAATTCGTGGCAGGCAAGGCGCGGGCAAAAGAACGCGAAGCCGGGCTGGCGCAGGCGGTGCAGGAGTTCGCCGGAATGGCGAAGGGGATTTATCTCAACCGCGTACCATCCATCGTGACTGCCACGCTGCGGAAGCTCGACGAATACGGCCTGCTGG
>JAQTMN010000041.1 GCA_028714315.1 Sulfuricella sp.
CCTACAACCCCATTTATAAAAGCTACGCGGAAATGCTAAAATTATTCATTTTTAAGAACAAATCGAGGTAAGTTATGGCCGGCCACAGTAAATGGGCGAACATCAAGCACAAGAAAGCGGCGACGGATGCCAAGCGCGGCAAGATATTCACCCGCCTGATCAAGGAAATCACCGTCGCGGCCAAGCTCGGCGGCGGCGATCTTTCCTGCAATCCGCGCCTGCGCCTGGCAGTGGACAAGGCGTATGAAAACAACATGCCCAAGGAAAACGTCGAGCGCGCCATCAAGCGCGGCACCGGCGACCTCGAAGGCGTGGTCTACGAGGAACTGCGCTACGAGGGCTACGGCCCCGCCGGCGTGGCGGTGATGGTGGACTGCATGACCGACAACAAGACCCGCACCGTGGCCGATGTGCGCCACGCTTTCTCCAAGCACGGCGGCAACCTCGGCACCGACGGCTCGGTGGCGTTCCTGTTCAAGCATTGCGGCCAGATGCTGTTCGCGCCCGGCACGGACGAGGACAAGCTGATGGAAGCCGCGCTCGAAGCCGGCGCCGAGGACGTGGTGACGAACGACGACGGCAGCATCGAGGTGATCACCGATCCCTACGAATTCACCGCCGTCAAGGAGGCGCTCGCCAAGGCCGGATTGCAGCCGGAATTGGCCGAAGTCACCATGAAGCCGTCCACCGAGAACGAACTCGCCGGCGACGATGCAGCCAAGATGCAGAAGCTGCTCGACGCGCTGGAAAGCCTCGACGACGTGCAGGAGGTCTACACCACCGCCGTCATGGACGGGGAATAGGCGATCCGCATTCTCGGCATCGATCCCGGCCTCCGAGTGACGGGTTTTGGCGTCATCGACAAGTCCGGACAGCAGCTCGGCTATGTCGCCAGCGGCTGCATCCGCTCGCCGGACGGGGAGTTGCCGCAGCGGCTGAAAGCGATCATGGACGGTCTGGCCGAGGTGATCGCGGCTTATGAGCCGCAGCAGGCGGCGGTGGAGAAAGTGTTCGTCAACGTCAACCCCCAGTCCACCCTGTTGCTGGGGCAGGCGCGCGGAGCGGCGATCTGCGCCGCCATCCTGCGGGATTTGCCGGTGGCGGAATATACCGCCTTGCAGGTGAAACAGGCCGTGGTCGGCCACGGCAAGGCCGGCAAGGAGCAGGTGCAGGAAATGGTCAAGCGTCTGCTGCATCTCGAAGGCGATCCCCAGTCCGATGCCGCCGACGCCCTGGCCTGCGCCATCTGCCATGCGCATGGCGGGCAGGGGCTGGGCGGCCTGGCGACTGCCGGTTTCCGCATGAAAAATGGAAGGTTGGTCAAATGATCGGACGAATAGCCGGCATCCTGCTCGAAAAACACCCCCCCTTGGTGCTGGTGGACGTGGGCGGCGTCGGCTATGAAATCGATGTGCCGATGAGCACCTTTTACAACCTGCCGGCCATCGGCGAGAAAGTCGTCCTGCATACCCAGCTGATCGTGCGCGAAGACGCGCATCAGCTCTATGGCTTCGCGCACCACGAAGAGCGCGCCGCCTTCCGCCAGCTGCTCAAGATCAGCGGCGTCGGGCCGAAGCTGGCGCTTACCATCCTGAGCGGGCTGTCGGTCGCCGAGCTTTCCCATGTGGTGGCCGCGCAGGAAGTGGGCCGGCTCACCAGGATTCCCGGCATCGGCAAGAAAACCGCCGAGCGCCTGCTGCTGGAGTTGCGCGACAAGCTGCCGGGCGGCGAGGCTGCCGCGTTGCTCGCCGGGGCGGAAGCCGCGCCGGCCGCCGGGCGCAACGACGTTTTGGATGCGCTGCTGGCGCTGGGTTACAATGAGCGCGAAGCAAGCTGGGCCGTCAAGCAGCTGCCGGCCGGGCTGGACGTGTCCGACAGCATCCGCCAGGCGCTTAAATTTTTGTCCAAGGCATAACCTGGTCTTTGCTTCCGGCGACAACCGCGGACCTCGTGGGTACGGCTTCAGCCGTACATGTCAGGCTCGAGCCTGACCCACATGACGTTGCACCTCCGTAAATTACGAGCACTACACTGGGATGATCGAAACCGACAACCTCAAAGCCGGCAGCCGCTTGATTTCCCCGGAGCCGATGTCCTCCCGGGAAGAGGCGGCGGAGCGCGCGCTGCGCCCCAAGCTGCTGGACGAGTATGTCGGCCAGGAAAAGGCGCGCGAGCAGCTGGAAATCTTCATCCAGGCGGCGCGCGGCCGTAGCGAATCGCTCGACCACGTGCTGCTGTTCGGCCCGCCGGGGCTGGGCAAGACCACGCTGGCGCATATCATCGCGCGCGAAATGGGCGTCAACCTGCGCCAGACCTCCGGCCCGGTGCTGGAGCGCCCCGGCGACCTGGCCGCGCTGCTGACCAATCTCGAACCCAACGACGTGCTGTTCATCGACGAAATCCACCGCCTCAGCCCGGTGGTGGAGGAAATCCTCTACCCGGCGCTGGAGGATTTCCAGCTCGACATCATGATCGGCGAGGGGCCGGCGGCGCGTTCGGTCAAGCTCGACCTGCCGCCGTTCACCCTGGTCGGCGCCACCACACGCGCCGGCATGCTGACCAACCCACTGCGCGACCGGTTCGGCATCGTGGCGCGGCTGGAATTCTATTCCCATGGCGAATTGAAGCGGATCGTGGCGCGCTCCGCGAACCTGATGGAAGTCGAGCTGTCCGACGACGGCGCGATGGAAGTCGCCAGGCGATCGCGCGGCACGCCCAGGATCGCCAACCGCCTGTTGCGCCGGGTGCGCGATTTTGCCGAGGTCAAGGCCGACGGCAGGGTGACGGCGGACGTCGCCGATGCCGCGCTGTCGATGCTGGATGTGGACAAGGTCGGCCTCGACGTGATGGACCGCAAACTGCTGCGGGCGGTGCTGGAAAAATTCGGCGGCGGGCCGGTCGGAGTGGAGAATCTGGCGGCGGCGATCGGCGAGGAGCGCGACACCATCGAGGATGTGCTCGAGCCGTACCTGATCCAGCAGGGCTACCTGATGCGTACGCCGCGCGGACGGGTGGCGACGCAGATGGCCTATCTGCATTTCGGCATCGCTGCGCCCAGGGCGTCGTCCGGCGATTTGTGGGACCGGGCCGTGCCGAGTCCCGAGTAAAATGCGCAGCCATGACGCAATACCCGTCGCTCAGGACTCAGGACTCGGGACCGCTTTCACCTGGCCGGTGCGCGTCTATTACGAGGATACCGATGCCGGCGGCGTGGTGTATTACGCCAACTACCTCAAGTTTCTGGAGCGCGCCCGCACCGAATGGCTGCGCGCCCAAGGCTTTGGCCAGGAGGAGCTGGCGCGCGAACATGGCGTGGTTTTCGTGGTGCGCCGGGTGGAGGCGGATTACCTCAAGCCAGCCCGGCTGGACGACGAATTGACCGTGACCTTGCGCGTGCGCGAGCTGGGCCGCAGCCGCATCGAGTTTTCCCAGACCGTGGAAAAGAAGATTGCCCTGATGCAGGCCGTCGTGCAGGTGGTCTGCGTCGGCGCGGAAAATTTCAAACCGGTGCAGATTCCCGCGCCTGTCAGACAGAAGATTGAGAAGGTTGAAAGGATATCGTGAACGTTACGCAAGACCTGTCGTTTTTGAGCCTGATCACCAACGCCAGCGTGGTGGTGCAGCTGATCCTGCTGATCCTGCTGCTGGCCTCCGGCCTATCCTGGTTCTTCATTTTCAGCAAGATGTTTTCCATCCGCGCCGCGCTGCGCGAGGCGGACCATTTCGAGAATGACTTCTGGGGCGGGGCGGACATCAACAACCTGTACCAGCGCACGATCTCCGGCCGGACGGCGGTGGTGGGGATGGAAAAGATTTTCGAGGCCGGCTTCCGGGAGTTCCTCAAATTGAAGCGCCAGGGGCGGATGGATGTCGGCGTCATCATGGAAGGCACGCGCCGCGCCATGCGCGCCGCCTGCCAGCGCGAACTGGACGCGCTGGAGCTGCATCTGGCTTTTCTGGCCTCGGTCGGCTCGGTCAGCCCCTACATCGGCCTGTTCGGCACGGTGTGGGGCATCATGAACGCTTTCCGCGGCCTGTCCAACGTGGTGCAGGCGACGCTGGCGCACGTCGCGCCGGGTATCGCCGAAGCGCTGATCGCCACGGCGATGGGCCTGTTCGCGGCGATCCCCGCAGTGCTCGCCTACAACCATTACTCCCATGACGTGGACCGGCTGGCCACCCGCTTCGACAGCTTCATGGAGGAATTCTCCAACATCCTGCAAAGGCAGACGAGCGTATAAACCATGATGCCCCGCCGCCCCCGCCGCTTCATGAACCAGATCAACGTCGTACCTTACATCGACGTGATGCTGGTGCTGCTGATCATCTTCATGGTCACCGCGCCCCTCATCAACCCCGGGCAAATCGAGCTGCCCTCTGTCGGGCAGTCGCTCAAGCCGCCGGTCGCGCCGCTGGAAGTGGAGATCCGCAAGGACAACAGCCTGCGCCTGCGCGACCGCGCAAAATCCAATGTCGAGCACGAAATTACCGCGGATGAGCTGGTCGATGCGGTGAAGGAACAGCAGGAGCGCAACCCCGAGCAGGCAGTCGTGATCTCAGCCGACAAAAGCGTGCGCTACGAGGAAGTGCTGAAGGTGATGGATGTGCTGCAAAGCCACCAAGTGAAGAGAGTCGGGTTGCTCGCCAAACCCAGGGCGGGATAATGCCGCCAGCCGAGCGGAAGGAGCCGGGCAGGAAGTGGGCGGTCATGCTGGCCGTCCTGGTGCACCTGATGTTCGCCGCCGTGCTGGTGTTCGGCGTCAACTGGCAGACCAGGGAAGCTTCGCCGGTGATCGCGGAGCTGTGGAACAGCTTGCCGCCGGTGTCGGCTCCCGCGCCAAAGCGGGAACCGGTGGTGGAGCCGAAGCCCGAGCCCAGGCCGGAACCGAAGGTCGAACCCAAACCGGCGCCGAAACCGGAACCCAAGCTGGAGCAGCCCAAACCGGCCAAGGTGGACATCGCCCTCAAGGAAAAAGAAAAGGAAAAAAAACGCAAGGAAGACGAGCGGAAGAAGGCCGAGGCGGAAAAGAAGCAGAGGGAACAGCTCAAGGAGCAGGAACGGAAGGAGCTGCTCGCCCAGGTGGAAGCCGAGCAGGCGGAGCTGAGCAAGCAGCGGGCGGCGGCGGCCGAGACGCGCCGCCAAAAGATGGCAGCGGCCGCCCAGGCGGCGGCGCTGGCACGCGGGATGGAGGACGCCATGGGCCGGATCAGCAGCCACGTCCGGCGTTTCGTGGTGATGCCGGCGGACGTGGCGGGGAACCCGCAGGCTATCTTCGAGGTCTCTTTGCTACCGACCGGCGAGGTACTGAATGTGAAGCTGTCCCGCAGTAGCGGCAATACCGCCTACGACAATGCTGTGGAGCGGGCCATCCACAAGGCTTCGCCGCTGCCTTTGCCGGCCGACCCGTCACTGGTCGGACGGTTCCGCGAATTGAAGCTGAAATTCAGGCCGAACGAATAGGCGGTTAAGCCGGGTTGCGTGAAATTAATTAACCTAACGGTCATGGCGAATCGCCACTCCCGAATCATGAAACAGCAACCTGTGGGTCAGGCTTCAGCCTGACTGTACGGCTGCACCCTAAAGGGCACAAGAGCCGTACCCACAACAGATCGCGTATCCTGTTTCGTGAGTTTCACGCAAAAAAAGCGGTTAACCACGGAGATCACGGGGAAAAATCAACACATTGCGGTGTCAGACCGTCGGGTGAGTGCCCAATGCGCCTCGAAACGCTTTGTTTTGCTCCGTGTGCTCCGTGATCTCCGTGGTTCAAAAGAAATTTTAGGATTATTTAATGTGTTTCAAAGTATTGCGGTCATGCAAGTGCGAATGAATTCGCACCTGCAACCCGTTTCGAAATCGAAGGGAGTATCCGAAAAAATGAAGTTGCTGAACAAGTTGGCCGTGGTGCTGGTTTTCCTGGCGGGCTTTCCGGCCGCGCATGCCGCGCTCACCATCGAAATCGTCGGCAGCGGCGCCAACCAGATTCCGGTGGCGATCGTGCCTTTTGCCGGCGAAAGCACCCTGATGCAGGCCGTCACGCCCGTGGTCGCGGCGGATTTGCAGCGCAGCGGCCTGTTCAAGATGATCGATGCAGCCGCCCAGCCGCAGCCGCACGAGCCGGCCGAGGTGAATTATCCGGACTGGCGCACGCGCGGCGCCGACGCGCTGGCGATCGGCAGCGTGCGGCCGCGCGCCGACGGCAAGCTCGACGTGAGCTTCCGCCTGCTCGACACGGTGAAGCAGTCCGTGCTTGCCGGCTACAGCTATGTGATTCCGCCCGCCCAGCTGCGCGCCACGGCGCACAAGATCGCCGACGAGATTTATGAGAAATTGACCGGCGACGTCGGCGTGTTCAGCACCCGCATCGCCTATATCGTCAAGAGCGGTGCCCGCTACGAGTTGCAGGTGGCCGATGCGGACGGCTACGGCGCGCAGACGGTGCTGGCTTCCAACGAGCCGATCATTTCCCCGTCCTGGTCGCCGGACGGCACCAAGCTGGCTTATGTTTCGTTCGAGCGGAAAAAGCCGATTGTTTACGTGCAGTCGCTCGCCAGCAGCCGCCGTCAGGTACTGGCTCAATTCAAGGGCAACAACAGCGCGCCGGCGTGGTCGCCGGACGGCAGCCAGCTCGCCGTCGTGCTGACCAAGGACGGCAGCTCGCAGATTTACCTGATCAATGCCGACGGCAGCGGCGTAAGACGCCTGAGCAACAGCGCCGGCATCGATACCGAGCCGGCATTCTCGCCCGATGGCGCCTCGATCGTGTTCACCTCGGATCGCGGCGGCAGCCCGCAAATCTACCGCATGCCGCTCGCCGGCGGCGGAGCTCAGCGCCTGACTTTCGAAGGCAATTACAACGTTTCGCCGCATTTCAGCCCGGACGGCAAGAGCCTGGTGTTCATCCAGCGCGCCAACGGTTCTTCGTTCCATGTCGCGCTGCAGGACTTGGCGACGGGGCAGGTGCAGGTGCTCACCGACTCGCGCATGGACGAATCCCCCAGTTTCGCGCCCAACGGTAAAATGGTACTCTACGCGACTGAGATAGGGGGGCGCGGAATCCTGGCCGCGGTTTCGAGCGACGGCCGGGTGAAGCAGCGGTTGACCACATCGACGGGCGATGTGCGCGAACCGGAATGGGGTCCCTTGTCGAAAAACCAGTAAATGTCGAAAACCACTGAATAAGGAGAAAAAGCAATGACGAAAATCTTGTTGAGCACGCTGTTGGTGAGCCTGCTGGCGGCCTGCGCCGGCCAGGAAACGAAAGAACAGCCCAAGGCGGCGGTCGAGAGCCGCGAAGCGGCGAAGCCGTCCGGCGCGGAAGCCCGGCCCGCCGGTCAGCAAGGCGTGGCCGTCAATCCCCTGAAGGACCCCAACAATATCCTGTCCAAGCGTAGCGTGTACTACGATTTCGACAAGTACGACGTGAAGGATGAATACAAGCCGATGGTCGAAGCCCACTCCAAGTACCTGGCCAGCCACAAGGACGCCAAGGTTACCGTGCAGGGCAATACCGACGAGCGCGGCAGCCGCGAATACAACATCGCCCTGGGCAACCGCCGTGCCGACAGCGTGAAGAAGATCATGGGCGCGATGGGCGTGCCCGACAGCCAGATCGAGACGATCAGCTTCGGCGAGGAAAAGCCCCGCGGTACTTGCCGTGACGAATCCTGCTGGAAGGAAAACCGCCGCTCCGATATCGTTTATCAGGGCGAGTAAGCCGGAAAACGCCGGTTGACGCGGGCGGCGCCATGAAATTCGGCGTCGTCCCGTTGATCGGCGGCTGAGTTTTTTAAGGATTAGTCATGCGTCGATTTGTACTCCTCCTGACCCTGTTTTTCGGGAGCGCTTCGTTGTGTTCCGCGAGCCTGTTCTCGGATAACGAGGCCCACGAAAAAATCGCCTCGCTGCAACAGAAAATCCAGGGGATGGAAGAGCGCATTGCGCAAATCGAAAGCATGGCGCGTACCCAAAGCGTGGAGTCGCTGACTCAAATGGAGGGCCTCAAATCCGATCTGGCCGGATTGCGCGGGCAGATCGAGGTGCTCTCCCATGATATCGACACGACGCAGAAGCGGCAGCGCGACCTGTATGTCGATCTCGACAGCCGTCTGCGCAAGCTGGAGACTGCCGGTGCGGCCGCCGCGGAGGCCGCGGTCCAGCCCGATCCGGCCAAAGCGGTTTCCACCGACGCGGCTCAGCCGCCTGCTGCCGATGACACCCAGGCCTACGACGCCGCTCTCGCCCTGTTCAAATCGGGTAATTATCAGGGCGCCATCGCCGGCTTCCAGGGTTTCGTCAACGCCAGCCCGGATAGCCCGCTTGCCGCCAGCGCCCACTACTGGATCGGCAATTCGTACTACAACCTGCGTGACTACAAAAATGCCATCGCCAGCCAGCTCAAGGTGGTGACCCTGCATCCAGCCAATTCCAAGGTGCCCGACGCGCTGCTGAATATCGCCAGCAGCCAGCAAGGCTTGGGAGAAACGGCGGCGGCTAAAAAAACGCTGCAAAGCATCGTGGCGAAATACCCGCTCAGCAATGCGGCGGGACTGGCGAAAAAGCGCCTTGCCAAGTGATCCGTCCGGAGTCCTGAGCCGAAAGTCCTGAGCGGGCTTGGGGCCCAGTACTCGGGACCCGGCACCCAGGACTTTTATGCTGCGCATCAACGAGATTTTCTATTCCCTCCAGGGCGAAACCAGCCGCGTCGGGTTGCCGACGGCCTTCATCCGCCTGACCGGCTGCCCGCTGCGCTGCACCTACTGCGACACCACCTATGCGTTCAAGGAAGGGGAAAGCCTGACCCTGCCGGAAATTCTCGCCAGGGTGGCGCGATACCAGGCCTATTACGTCACCGTCACCGGCGGCGAACCGCTCGCCCAGAAGGATTGTCTGCCGCTGCTGCGGCAACTGTGCGACGCGGGCTACTCGGTGTCGCTGGAAACCGGCGGCGCGCTCGATATTTCGCAAGTCGATCCGCGCGTTTCCAGGATCGTGGATATCAAGACGCCTGGTTCGGGCGAGGCCGCGAAAAACCGCTGGGAGAACCTGCCATGGCTGGTGCCGACGGACGAGGTGAAATTCGTCCTGTGCGGCGAGGAAGATTATCTGTGGGCGAAACAGGTGCTCGCCGAGCACGGAATCGTCGGGCGCTGCCCGGTGCTGTTTTCCGCTTCCCAAGGCCAACTCGATCCTGCGCTGCTGGCACAGTGGATTTTGCGCGATAACCTGCCGGTGCGCTTGCAGATACAGCTACACAAGCTGCTGTGGGGCGAAGGGCGGGGGAAATAGCCGTCGTAGGTCCGAATTCATTCGGCCGGCCACTAAACAACGTCATTCCGGGCTTCATCAATACGGGCATCGCCGCTTTCGCGGGAATGACGTTTAATCCTAAAAAAGCAGTTAACCACGGAGAGCACGGAGGCCACGGAGAAAAATCAAGATATTGCATAGACTTACGTTTCACCCATTGGGTGAGCGCTCGATATCTTTCCCGAAAGCTTTGGTTTTACTCCGTGTTCTCCGTGGTTCAAATGAGGTTTTTAGGTTAATCGGCGCGTCCTTAGGCCGCGCTTTCCATATCCTGTTCCGCTTCCGCCGCGGCAACCCGTTTCGCGATATGGTCCAGCGCCTCGTCGACCTGGTCGATCAGGATCAGGCACAGGTCGCCGGGTTTGAGGCGGGCGAGGGCGGTGTCGATGGCGAGGAATTCACCGCGGATTTCCTGGACCACGCTGGCGCGGGTGGCGCTTTCCAGGCCGTGGCGCAGGAGCGCGAGCACTTCGCCGTCGGTGCGGCCGCGCTGGCATTGGTCCTGGTACAGGATCACCTCGTCGAACACCTCTCCGAGAATCTGGGTCTGGCGCACGATATCGACGTCGCGCCGGTCTCCCGCGCCGCTGATCGCGACAACGCGCTGTTTCGCCGGCATCCGTTCGATAGCTTGCGTCAGAGCCTGGATCGCATCAGGGTTGTGTCCGTAATCCGCGATCAGGGTGGCGCCCCGGTAGTTGAACAGGTTGAACCGCCCCGGCGCGGTCTGCGCATCGTTGACGAAGGTGGCGAGGCCGGCGCGGATGGTTTCCCAGTCGAGCCCCAGCGCCCAGGCCGCCGCGGTGGCGGCCATCGCGTTTTCGACCTGGAAGCCGACGGTGCCGTCGCGGGTGAGAGGGATTTTCGTCAGGGCGATGCATTGTTCGAGGCTGCCCTCGGACGCCACGATCGCGCCGCCGTCAAGGTACACCACGCGCCGCCCCTGAGCGCGGTGGGTGGCCATGACCGGGTGGTGGCGGTCGCTGGCGAAGAAGGTGACCGATCCGGGGCAGGACTCGGCCATGGCGGCGACCATCGGGTCCGCCGCGTTGAGGACGGCGACGCCGTTGGGCGCGACGTTTTCGACGATGACCCGTTTCACCACGGCGAGGTCTTCCACCGTGCTGATGTAGCTCAGGCCCAGGTGGTCGCCCATGCCGATGTTCGACACCACCGCCACGTTGCAGCGGTCGAAGGCGAGCCCCTCGCGCAGCACGCCGCCGCGCGCGGTCTCGAACACCGCGGCATCGACGTCGGGATGGAGCAGCACGTTGCGGGCGCTTTTCGGGCCGCTGCAATCGCCGGTATCGATGCGCCGCCGCTCGATGTAGACGCCATCAGAGTTGGTCATGCCGGTGCGCAGGCCGCTTTGGGTCAGGAGGTGGGCGATCAGGCGCACGGTGGTGGTCTTGCCGTTGGTGCCGGCCACCGCCACCACCGGAATGCGGCCATCGTCGCCGTCGGCGAACATGGTGGAGACAATCGCTTCCCCCACCGCGCGCCCCTTGCCGAATGACGGGTGCAGATGCATGCGCAGGCCCGGCGCGGCGTTGACTTCGATGATGCCGCCGCCTTGTTCCTCCAGCGGTTTGAGCACGCTGTCGCAGACCATGTCCACGCCGCAGATGTCGAGCCCGACCATCTGCGCCGCGGCCACCGCGCGCGCGGCCACTTCCGGGTGGACGTCGTCGGTGACGTCGGTGGCGCTGCCGCCGGTGGAAAGGTTGGCGTTGTTGCGCAGGATGACCAGCGTTCCCTGGGGCGGCACCGAATCGCCGGTATAGGATTGTTTGGCGAGCGTGGCGAGGGCGATGTCGTCCAGGCGGATCTTGGTGAGCGAAGTCGCGTGTCCCGCGCTGCGCAAGGGGTCGCTGTTGACCTGCTCGACCAGTTCGCGAATGGATTGAACGCCGTCGCCGATCACCTGGGGAGGGTCGCGGCGGGCGGCTGCAATGAGTTTTTTTCCGACTACCAGCAGGCGGTAGTCGTAGCCGGGAATGTAGCGTTCGACCATGATCTCCGAGCTGATTTCGGAGGAGGCGGCATAGGCCGCCATCACCTGCTCGCGGGTTTCGAGATTGACCGCGACGCCCTTGCCCTGGTTGCCGTCGCGCGGCTTCACCACCACCGCCCCGCCGATTTCGCAGGCGGCTTTCCAGGCGTCTTCCGCGTCGGCCACGGTGCGGCCGTAGGATACCGGCACTCCGGCCGCATCGAGCAGCGTCCTGGTCAGCTCCTTGTCCTGCGCGATGGCCTCGGCGATGGCGCTGGTGTGGTCGGTTTCGGCCGCCTGGATGCGGCGCTGGCGACTGCCCCAGCCGAACTGCGCCATGCTGCCCGAGGTCAGCCGCCGGCAGGGAATGCCGCGCCCCAGCGCGGCCTGGACGATGGCGCCGGTGCTGGGCCCCGGGCGGATGTCTTCGTCCAGCTCGCGCAAGCGCATGAGCGCGCCGGACAGGTCGAACGGCGCGTCTTCCATGGAAGCGCGCAGCAGTTCCTCGGCGAGCTCGAAGGCAAGCCGGCCGACTGCTTCTTCGGTGTATTCGACGATGACCTGGTAAACGCCGGGCTCGATGGTCTGCGTGGTCAGGCTGAAGGTGACCGGGCAGCCGGCCTGCGCCTGGAAGCCGAGTGCGGCGAATTCCAGGGCATGCGCCATGGTGACAGCTTCTTCGTGGCCGGCGGGCTGGAGCACGCCGATTTCGGGGAAGCGCGCGCGCAGGCGGGCTTCGAAGCCGGGTAGGGCGCCAATGGCGCGTTCTTCCTTGGTGCAGGACACGACAGCTTCAATCGCGGTATGCCGGCTCCACAGATTGGGGCCGCGTAGCGCTCGGATGCGTGATACTTCCATGTATGGTTTTTCCTGTTCCGCCCGGTGGTTTGTGCCGTCGGGTGTTAGCTGTTTTTCGCCTTGTGTTTCCGCGTCTTCTGGAGCGTGGGCCGTTTGCTTGGTTCCAGGCCGAACGCATCGATTCCGGCCCGGATCAGGTCCGGGGAAACGCCGAGCGCCCACGCCGCCCCGACCGCGGCCAGAACGTTTTCGACTTGCACGGCATCCCGCCCGGCGCCCGCCGCCGCAGCCATCTTGGTGAGGCGGGTCTCGTTCGTGCCGACGGCCTGCACCAGCCAGCCGTCGCGGGCGAAGACGGCGCGCTTGCCGCGCCGCAGGTGTTCGGCAATGGCCGCGGCTGCCGGGTTGCGGCCGAAGAAAATCACGTCGCCGTCGCACAGCGCCGCCATTTGGGCCACTTGGGGATCGTCCGCGTTGAGCACCGCCACGCCGTTGGGCAGCACGATATCGACCAGGGTGCGCAGCACGCCGTAGATTTGCTCGGGGGTTTCGACGTAATACTCCGGCAATGCCGCCGCCGGGTCGAGATCGGTGACCACGGCCACCTGGCAGCGGTCGTAGGCCAGCCCTTCGCGCAGGATCGCGCGGCTGCCGCTTTCGAAAACCGCCGCATCGACCGCCGGGTTGAGCAGCACTTTATGGGCGGCGGCCCAGGTGGCGCAATCGCCTTTTTCGACCTGCCGCCGGTCGAGAAACAGCCCGTCGCCGCAGGCGAGGCCGACGTGCTTGCCGCTGAGGTGAAGCAGGTGCGCCACCAGCCGCGCGACCGCGGTCTTGCCGTGCGTGCCGGTGACCCCGACGACGGGGATGCGGCCGCTTTCGCCGGCGGGGAACAGGCTATCGACGATGGCGCGTCCGACCGGGCGCGGTTCGCCTTCGGCCGGCTTGAGGTGCATCAGCAGGCCCGGCCCGGCGTTGACTTCGACGATTGCACCGCGCTGCTCTTCGAGCGGGCGGGAAATATCCTCGGCGACCAGATCGACGCCGGCGATGTCGAGCCCCACGATGCGGGCGGCGAGGGCCGCGACGGCGGCGGCTTCGGGATGGACCTGGTCGGTGACGTCGAACGCCGCGTTGCCGTTGCGCATCACCAGTACGCGCTTGCCTTCCGGCGGCACGGAATCCGCATCATAGCCCTGCCGTTCGAGTTCCAGCCGCGCAGTCGGCTCGCGCTCCAGAATGATGGGGGTGAGCGGATAATCTTCTTCCTCGCCGCGGCGGGGGTCGCTGTTGAGCTGATCGTCGATGAGCTGGGTGACGGTGGAGCGTCCGTCGCCCACCACCGTGGCCTCTTCCCCCCGCGTGGCCGCGACCATCCGCCCGCCCACGACCAGCAGACGATGCTCGCTGCCGCGCACGAAACGTTCGACGATGACGCCGCTGCCTTCTGCGAGCGCCACGTGGTAGGCGGCTTCCACTTCCTCGCGCGTGGTCAGGTCGATGCACACGCCGCGGCCGTGGTTGCCGTCGTAGGGCTTGACGACGACCGGCACGCCGATTTCCTCGGCGGCCTCCCAGGCGTCCTCCGGGCCATCGGCCAGCCGCCCTTCGGGAACCGGTACGCCGCAGGACTGCAACAGGCTTTTGGTCAGATCCTTGTCGCTCGAAATGCTCTCGGCGATAGCGCTGGTGCGGTCGGTCTCGGCCGTCCAGATGCGGCGGCTGCGAGCGCCGTGGCCCAATTGCACCAGGTTGCCTTCGGTCAGCCGGATCGACGGGATGCCGCGTTCGGTGGCGGCATCGACGATGCACGCCGTGCTCGGGCCGAGGCAAAGCGAATCGGCCATGTCGCGCAGCCGCGCGACTGTCGCCGGCACGTCGAACGGACGATCCTCGATCGCCGCCATCACCAGGTCGCGGGCGGCATGCAGGCAGGCGCGGCTGACCTCTTCGTGCCGCGCCCGCACGACCACTTTGTACACGCCCCGTTTCGAGGTCTCGCGCGCCTTGCCGAACCCGCTCTGCATGCCGGCGAGGTTCTGCAACTCAAGCGTGACGTGTTCGAGGATGTGGGCCGGCCAGGTACCTTCGCGCACCCGCTGCAGGAAGCCGCCGCGCTCGCCGATGCCGCAGCGGTGCTCGATCAGCGAAGGCAGCCACGATGACAGGCGTTCGTAAAAACCGGGGATGGTGTTGGAGGGGGAATCCTCCAGGGCGCCGATGTCCACCCAGGCTTCGAGAGCCGGGCGGTAGGTCCAGATATTCGGGCCGCGTAGAGACATGATCTCAAGGAACTCGATGTCTTTCTTTATCATTTTGAGTGTTCGGCCGTAGGTGTTGCAGGCAAATAAAAAATGTTTCAAATTGTTAACGCTGAACGAGACGATTGGTTTACTGCGCGGGGAAAGATTTCTTGCGAACGCAGGCCATGCCGCCGATGCTGTACTCTTGTTTCCAAGATGAAGTAAACTGCGCCGCACGCGTGCATGGATTCTAAGGTATATTTGTGAAAACCGCTCCCTCTCCAGTTTCAACCAGCTTGCCCGATGCCTGGCGCGCGGCATTGAAGCCGCAACTGGCCGCCGGCGAGGAAATCCTGGCCTGGCTGGAGGTGGATCTCGACGCGCGGCTGCATTTTGCGCGCAGCCTGGTGGTGGCGACCGACCGGCGGCTCCTGGTCGGGGGGCTGGAGGACGCGGCCTGGCGGGAATGGCCTTACCGGCCGGGACTCGCGTTGCGGCGCCACGATCATGGCGGGGTGGGCAGCCTGGAGCTGCATGACGATACGGCGCGCCTCGCCTGTTGGCGCTACACCCTGGGCCGCAACGGCGCGGCGCTGCGGCTGGCGGAACGTTTCGAGCGGCAGCTCGCCGGGCATCCCGCCGACAGTCCGGAAGCGGCCTGCCCCAATTGCAAGTCGCCGCTCGCGGCGGGGCAGGAAGAATGCCCGCTGTGCACCAGGGAAATCCATACGCCGCCCTCGACCTGGACGCTGTTCCGCCTGTGGCGTTTCGCCAAGCCCTACAACGGACAGCTGCTCGCCGGCTTCCTGCTGACGCTGGCGTCCACCGCGGCCACCCTGGTGCCGCCGTACCTGACCATGCCGCTGATGGACAAGGTGCTGATCCCTTATCAGAACGGCGCTCCGATCGACGTCGGCGTCGTTGCCCTCCTGCTTTCCGGGCTGCTCGGCTCGGCTCTGGTGGCATGGAGCCTGGGCTGGGCGCGTACCTATATTCTCGCCCTGGTTTCCGAGCGCATCGGCGCCGACCTGCGCACTGCCACCTACGAGCATTTGCTGCGGCTGTCGCTGGAATATTTCGGCGGCAAACGCACCGGCGACCTGATGGCGCGCATCGGCTCCGAATCCGACCGCATCTGCGTGTTCCTGTCGCTGCATCTCCTGGATTTCGCCACTGATGTGCTGATGATCGGCATGACGGCGCTGATCCTGTTTTCGATCAATCCCTGGCTGGCGCTGGTGACGCTGCTGCCGCTGCCGTTCATCGCCTGGATGATCCACGTGGTGCGCGACAAGCTGCGCACCGGCTTCGAGAAGATCGACCGGGTCTGGTCGGAAGTCACCAACGTGCTGGCCGACACCATTCCCGGCATCCGCGTGGTCAAGGCGTTTGCGCAGGAGCGGCGCGAGGCGGCGCGCTTTCGCGAAGCCAACCAGCACAATCTTGCCGTCAACGACCGGATCAACAAGGTCTGGTCGCTATTCACGCCGACCGTTTCCCTGCTGACCGAGATCGGCTTGCTGGTGGTGTGGGCGTTCGGCATCTGGCAGATTTCACGGAACCAGATCACGGTCGGCGTGCTCACCGCGTTCCTGGCCTACATCAGCCGCTTCTACACCCGGCTCGACTCGATGAGCCGCATCGTGTCGGTGACGCAGAAGGCCGCCGCCGGGGCGAAGCGCATCTTCGATATTCTCGATCATGTCTCCAGCGTGCCGGAACCGGCCAACCCGGTTCACCTGGAGCAGGTGCGGGGCGGCATCACCGTCCGCGGCGCCGGGTTCCGCTACGGCAACCGCGCCGTCATCCGCGGCGTCGATCTCGCCATCGCTCCCGGCGAGATGATCGGGCTGGTGGGCCACAGCGGGTCGGGCAAGAGCACCCTGGTCAACCTGATCTGCCGTTTCTACGACGTGTCCGAGGGCTCGATCCGCATCGACGGGGTGGACATCCGCGCCCTGCCGGTGTCGGAATACCGGCGCAACATCGGTCTGGTGCTGCAGGAACCCTTTTTGTTTTTCGGCACCATCGCCGACAACATCGCCTACGGCAAGCCGGACGCCAGCCGGGCGGAGATCGTCGCCGCCGCCCGCGCCGCCCATGCTCACGAATTCATCCTGCGCCTGCCGCAAGGCTACGACTCGCTGGTCGGCGAGCGCGGCCAGGCGCTGTCCGGCGGCGAGCGCCAGCGCATCTCGATCGCCCGCGCCCTGCTGATCGACCCGCGCATCCTGATTCTCGACGAAGCGACTTCGTCGGTCGATTCGACCACCGAAAAGGAAATTCAGAAAGCCCTGGACAACCTGGTGCAGGGGCGCACCACCATCGCCATCGCCCACCGCCTCTCCACCTTGCGCCGCGCCGACCGCTTAGTGGTGCTGGATCGCGGCCAGGTGGTCGAGGTCGGCAACCACGACGAGCTGATGGCGAAAGAGGGCGCCTACTTCCGGCTCTATCAGGCGCAGGCGCGCAACGTGGACACCGATCTCGACGACCGTGAATTCAACGGCGAGATCGAGGAGAATGCGGCATGAGCAAGGATTTCCGGCTGGCGCGCAATTCCTTCGGCAGGCTTGTGTTGACCGGCGCCGACGGCGAGGTTCACGACGGCGTGCTGCCGGTGCATGCTTTCCCGGTCAGCGCACCCGACGAAGGCATCGCCCTGGTCAGCGCCGACGGGCGCGAACTGGTCTGGATCGACCGCCTGGCGGATTTGCCCGGCGAGATACGCGTTGTTCTGGAGGAGGAGCTGGCGAGCCGCGAATTCATGCCTGAAATCCACGGCATCCGCCAGGTCTCCAGCTTTGCCACGCCGAGCACCTGGCAGGTGGAAACCGACCGCGGCGAGGTGGCTTTCGTCCTCAAGGGGGAAGACGATATCCGCCGGCTTTCTTCCTCGGCGCTGCTCATCGCCGACAGCCACGGCATTCATTTCCTGATCCGCGACATCCAGGCGCTGGACAAGGCCAGCCGCAAGCTGCTCGACCGTTTCCTTTAAAACGGCCGCAACCGCTAGAAATGCCCGGAAACCTTCCATCCAGCCGTCTAGAACTGCTTGCCCCGGCCAAGACTGCCGAGATCGGCCGTGAGGCGATCCTGCACGGCGCCGACGCGGTCTACATCGGCGGGCCGTCGTTTGGCGCTCGCCACAACGCCGGCAACACTGTCGGCGAAATCGCACGGCTGGTGGAATTCGCCCATCGCTACCACGCCCGCATTTACGCCACGCTCAACACCATCCTGCGCGACGACGAGCTGGAACCGGCGCGCCGCCTGGTTCGCGAGCTGTACGACGCCGGCGTGGACGCGCTGATCGTGCAGGACATGGGCCTGCTGGAACTGGATTTGCCGCCGATCGACCTGCACGCCTCGACCCAGTGCGATATCCGCACGCCGGAAAAAGCGCGATTTCTCGCCGACGTGGGGTTCTCCCAGATCGTCCTGGCGCGCGAGCTGGCCGTTCCGGAAATCGCGGCCGTGCGCGCCGCGCTGCCGGCGGGCACCGTGATCGAGCATTTCATCCACGGCGCGCTGTGCGTGGCCTACTCCGGCCTGTGCAACATCAGCCACGCCCACACCGGCCGCAGCGCGAACCGCGGCGACTGTTCGCAGGCCTGCCGCCTGCCGTACACCCTGGAGGACGCGCAGGGCCGCGTGGTGGCCTTCGACAAGCATCTGCTGTCGATGAAGGACAACAACCAGAGCGCCCACCTCGGCGCGATGATCGACGCCGGCGTGCGCAGTTTCAAGATCGAGGGGCGCTACAAGGAGGCCGGCTACGTCAAGAACATCACCGGCCATTACCGCCTGCTGCTCGACGAAATCCTGAACCGGCGCCCCGAACTGGCGCAGGCGTCGAGCGGCCGTACCCAGCTCTTGTTCGCGCCCAACCCGGACAAGACCTTTCATCGCGGTTCGACGGATTATTTCGCCAACGGCCGCCAGGCCGATATCAGCGCTTTCGATACGCCGGCCTTCGTCGGCGTTCCGCTCGGCACGGTGACGCAGGTCGGCGCCGACTGGTTCGAGCTGGAGGCGGACGAGCCGCTCGCCAACGGCGACGGGCTCACTTACATGCACAAGCGGTCAGTGGTGGGCGTGCAAGCCAATCGCGCCGAGCCGGTCGGGAATTCAGCCACGCTGTGGCGGGTCTGGCCGAACGAGCCGATCGCCGCCCTGCCGGGACTTCGTGCGGGAACCGCCGTCAGCCGCAACCGCGACCATGCCTGGGAGAGGGCGCTGGCGAAGAATTCGGCGCTGCGCCGCATCGAGGTGTGGGCCTGGTTCGCCGACAGCGCCGACGGTTATACGCTGACGCTGCAAGACACCGACGGCATCGCGGCGACCGCCGCCGTCGCCCTCGACAAGCAGCCGGCGCAGAACCAGGGCCAGGCCGAAACCGCATTGCGCGAGCAACTGGGCCGTTTCGGCGGCACAGACTTCGCGCTGCAGCAGCTCGTCGTCAACTGGAGCCAGCCCTGGTTCATGCCGACCTCGGTAGCGAACAGGCTGCGCCGCGACGCGGTGGCGCAGCTGAAAGCCGCGCGTCTGGCCGCCTACGAGCGCCCGGCGCGAAAGCCAGCTGTGGAGCCGCCCGCCGTCTACCCGGAACCGGCGCTTTCCTACCTGGCCAACGTCTACAACCAGGCGGCGCGCGCTTTCTATGCCAGGCACGGGGTAAAGCTGATCGACGCCGCCTACGAGGCGCACGGGGAAACCGGGGAAGTGTCGCTGATGATTACCCGCCACTGCCTGCGCTACTCGTTCAGCCTGTGCCCGAAACAGGCCAAGGGCATCGAGGGCGTGCAGGGCCAGGTGCGCGCCGAACCGATGACGCTGGTGAATGGCAACGAAAGGCTTACCCTCAAGTTCGATTGCCGGGCTTGCGAGATGCATGTCATGGGGCGGATGAAGAAGCACGTCCGGAATGGCTTGTAGGCGGTTCGGTTTCCCTTGGGTACCAGATAATAAAGCCTTGCCGGGGTTTCTCCCCGGCAGGGCTTTATTGTTTTGGGCGATTCCCCGCCATCAAAAAGCAGCAACCGAAAGGCTGCGTTTAACAAATTAACTATTGAAACCCTACTTCTTGGTTCTTTCCAGCAGGAATCGGCCCTTCAAACTTGCCGACAACCGGCCTTTTCGAAGAAATCTCTTCGTGAAAAGATTTCACTGAAGATGGCCGGCTCCAAGGCGATATTGCGCCGCATCGGAACATATTATCAAATAGATCGGGAACCGTAGGTTGACGCGGGATTTTTAGGCGGTCGTGGAAATAAAAAAGGCGGGGAGAACCCGCCTTTTTCGCTTTTTGCGCCGGAATTACTTGGCGGCAGGAGCGGCTTCAGCAGCAGGAGCGGCTTCCTTCTTGGCCTTCTTGGCTTTTTTGTGTTTGGCTTTCTTGGCAGGCTTGGCCATTTCGGCCTTAGGAGCGTCGGCGGCAGGAGCAGCAGGAGCAGCAGCGTCAGCGGCAACGGCGGAGAAGGTAACAGCGGCGAAAGCAGCGGCGATCAGGGCGGACAAAAGTTTGCTCATGTTAATTCCTTTGGCGAGTTGAGGTTAAATTCAAAGTGACACGATCTGCGCGTCACATCCAATAACGGGCCATTATCTGGGCGGTTGACAAATGAATGGGAGAGTTTTGGCTATTTGACGGGAGCCGCGATTTGGCGCCATTCTCCCGGCGCCAAGGCGTCCAGCGTCCAGTCGCCGATGCGGTAGCGGATCAGGCGCAGGGTGGGAAAGCCGACTTTAGCCGTCATGCGCCGTACCTGGCGGTTCTTGCCTTCGCGGATGGTCAGTTCGATCCAGGCGGTGGGGATGTGCTGGCGGAAGCGGATCGGCGGAATGCGCGGCCATAGCCCCGCGGGTTCGTCGATCAGGCGCGCTTGCGCCGGGCGGGTGACGAAGTCGCCGAGATCGACGCCGGTTCGCAGCCGATCGAGCGCGGCCTGGTCGGGCACGCCTTCCACTTGCGCCCAGTAGGTCTTGCTCAATTTGTGGCGCGGGTGGCTGATGCGATGTTGCAATGCCCCATCATCAGTTAAAATGAGAAGTCCTTCGCTGTCGGTGTCCAGGCGTCCCGCCGGATAAACGCCGGGCAGCGGAATGAAGTCTTTCAGCGTCGCGTGCAGGCCGTCGCTGCTGAATTGGGTGATCACGCCGTAGGGTTTGTTGAACAGGATGGTGCGGCTCATGGAAACGATATTTTTCTAGGATTATCAGTCTGGAGCAATGATGACGCAAAAATTTGAAGTGCCGCAACAGGGCAGCAAGATCACGGTCAATGACGATTTTACCCTGAATGTGCCGGCCAACCCGATTATTCCCTTCATCGAGGGCGACGGCACCGGCGTGGATATTACCCCGGTCATGCGCAAGGTGGTGGATGCGGCGGTGGACAAGGCGTATGGCGGCCAGCGCAAGATCGCCTGGATGGAAATCTACGCCGGCGAAAAAGCCACCCAGGTTTACGACCCCGATAACTGGCTGCCGGACGAAACCGTCCAGGCGATCCGGGAGTATGTGGTGTCGATTAAGGGGCCGCTGACCACGCCGGTTTCCGGTGGCATCCGCTCACTCAACGTGGCGCTGCGCCAGCAGCTCGACCTGTATGTCTGCCTGCGCCCGGTGCGCTATTTCACCGGCGTGCCCAGCCCGGTGAAGGAGCCGGAGAAGGCCGACATGGTGATTTTCCGCGAGAATACCGAAGACATCTACGCCGGCGTCGAGTGGGAAGCCAATTCGGCCGAGGCGAAGAAGGTGATCGCCTTTTTGCAGCAGGAAATGGGCGTCACCAAGATCCGCTTTCCGGAATCTTCGGCCATCGGCATCAAGCCCGTCTCGATCGAAGGCACCGAACGGCTGGTGCGCAAGGCGATCCAGTACGCCATCGACAACAAGCGCCGCTCGGTGACCCTGGTGCACAAGGGCAACATCATGAAATTTACCGAGGGCGGCTTCAAGAAGTGGGGCTACGAGCTGGCCCGGCGCGAATTCGGCGCGGAACTGCTGGACGGCGGACCGTGGATGAAACTACCCGACGGCATCGTGATCAAGGACGTGATCGCCGACGCTTTCCTGCAGCAAATCCTGCTGCGCCCGGAAGAGTACGACGTGGTCGCTACCCTGAATCTCAACGGCGACTACATCTCCGATGCGCTGGCGGCGCAGGTCGGCGGCATCGGCATTGCGCCGGGGGCCAATCTTTCCGACAGCGTGGCGATGTTCGAGGCCACCCACGGCACCGCGCCGAAGTATGCCGGCCAGGATTACGTCAATCCCGGCTCGATCATTCTTTCGGCGGAAATGATGCTGCGCCACATGGGATGGGCCGAGGCAGCGGATTCGATCGTCAGGGGAATGGAACAGGCGATTGCGGCGAAGACGGTCACCTACGATTTCGCCAGGCTGATGCCCGACGCCACCCAGGTTTCCTGTTCGGCGTTCGGCCAGGCGATGATCGATCGGATGTGATCTGGCCAGTCGGACTTAAAAAGAATCGGAGCGAAAAATGAGCTGGTCGAGGGCGGTTGCTAGCCGCACCGGGCCTTGTTTTTGCGCACAGGCACGGATTCGGCGGGCGGGGCCGCTCCAGCCTCGCGCAGCAACGCGATCAAATCCTCGCCGACCGCTCCCAGTTCGCTGCGCAGGGTTTCCAGCCGCTCCAGCAGGAGCGCGGCTTGCCCGGCTTCCTGGGGGGCATGGATTTGCCGCTTGTCGGGTTTCATTTTGTTGCTTCTTTCATTAAATGAGATAAGAAAGTATTAATTAATTAATAGCACGTTGCTCCGGAAATGCCAGCGCAAATCTTGGCTACAATGAAATCGTCAGGCGGCCGGACAGCGTTGAGAAATAATGATATGCGGCTGATAATTTATCAATAAAAATTATAGCGATGAGCGCGAGTATTTAGAAATTGCTTTTACATCCCTTGCGTAACTGGTTTAAACTTTAAATATGTTTTTGAGAATTTCGAAGCGGGGGAAAAGATGCGACTGAACTGGATGATGGGGTGTGCGTTGCTGATGGCAACTGCCGCAATGGCCGGCGAGCCGGGGTTGTCGCAAAGCCTTGGCCAGCCGGTTGCGGGCAATCCGTCCCAGGTCGAAATCCAGTCCGATAACGACGAACCGCCCCTTGCGTTGCCCCGCGCGGTACTCAACCTGCGTTCCTCGTCGGCCATGGTCGTCGATCAGAAAAGCGGCCGTACCCTGTTTGCCAAGAACACCGATGCACGCATGCCGATTGCCTCCATCACCAAGCTGATGACGGCCATGGTAGTGTTGGACGCGCAATTGCCCCTCGACGAAAAGATCGTCATCGGCCCCGAGTGCGTGGATTCGTTGCGCAACACGCATTCCCGCCTGAAAATAGGCACCAGGCTGACTCGCGGTCTGGCCCTGCAATTGGCGCTGATGTCGTCCGAAAATCGCGCCGCGTCGGCTCTGGGGCACGCCTATCCGGGAGGTATTCGTGCCTTTGTCACGGCCATGAACAACAAGGCGGACAGCCTCGGCATGAAGCACACCCATTTCGTGGATTCCACCGGCCTCAACAGCGACAACGCCTCGACGGCGCAGGATCTGGTCACGATGGTCAACGCGGCCTATGGCTATCCCCTGATTCGCGACATCACCACCACGCCATCGTTCGATGTGGCGATGCGCGGCGGCCCACGCCGGGTGCAGTTCAGGAACACCAACATGTTGGTGAGCAACAAAACCTGGCAGATCGGCGTTTCCAAGACGGGTTTCATCAACGAAGCCGGCCACTGCCTGGTGATGCAGGCGAACATTGCCAACAAGCCGATGGTGATCGTATTGCTCGATTCCTGGGGTAAGCTGTCGCGGATCGGCGACGCCCAGCGCATCAAGAAATGGATGGAAAGCAGCAACAAGAACCCGAAGCGCAATGACAGCTAGCTGAACGGCGCCCAAGAAAAAAGAAAGCCCGGCAGGATATTCCGCCGGGCTTTTTTCTTTTGTGCCCCTGTTATTGCCGCTTGTCGATCAGTTCTTCTTGAAGTGCCAGCTCTTGTTCCGTGTTGAGATTGAGAAATTCGCGCGCATCGTCGAATGGCACTTCGGCCACTCGATGCGCGGATTGCCATTCGCCCACCCGGCGGCCGCCCCGGTCGAGAAACTGCTCCAGGTTGGGCAGGAGTTCCTGTCGGCACAGGCAAACGGCACGGTGGACCTGCCCTTGCGCCACCGGCAGGGCGATGTCCGCGCCAGTTTCGTCGAGCGCCGCGGCCAGCCGCCCGACCAAGTTGCACGGCAGGAAGGGCGTATCGCAGGGCGCGCTGAGGATCAGGGGGTGGGTGGCTTCGGTCATGGCACGGCGCAGCCCGGCAAGCGGTCCGTGGAAGTCCGGCGTGGTGTCGGGCAGTACCGGGTAGCCGAATCGGCGGTACGTGTCGAGGTTGCGGTTGGCGCTGATGAACAGCTCGCCCACCTGAGGCGCGATGCAGTCCAGAACCCACGCGATCAAGGGACGGCCGCCCAGAAGCGCCAGCCCCTTGTCGGCGCCGCCCATGCGCCGCGCCTGGCCCCCGGCCAGGATGACGGCGCTGATTTTCGAGTGTGGTTCGGCTGGCATGGCGCGCTCTCAGGCGTTTGCGGATGAGCCGATGTTAGCAATTCTCGCGCTTGTCGGCTAGTTGACGGCGGCAAAACTTGGACTATTCTGAAGAAAAGCAAAATCGATTCTTCGCGCATGCGGCGCAACCCCAACAAATCTTCCCGAGCTCATTGTGGAGAAATAAAAATGAACCCATCGTTTATGCGCGTCACCAGCCGTTTCCTGATCGCGAGCATGCTGCTCGGCCTGCCGCTGCAATCCGCGCATGCCGGGCTGGTGGCGACGGAGAGGGCAGCCATGTCCGCCCAGTCGCAGCCGGACCGCGAGCGGATTCGTGCCTTCCTTGACCGCGAAGATGTGCGTCATGAAATGTTGACGCGGGGAGTCGATGGGGAAGCGGCCAAGGCCCGCGTAGATGCGCTGACTGATGGGGAAGTGCAGAAAGTCGCGGGCAGGCTGGACCAAATGCCCGCCGGCGGCGATGTGGTCGGGGTGCTGCTGTTCATTTTCCTGGTACTGCTGGTGACGGATATTCTGGGTTTTACCAAGGTGTTTCCGTTCACGCGCACGATCAAATAGTGCCGGGCCGTGGTTTTTTTTGAGAGACACGCTCGCCTGATGGCGGGCGTTTTGCTGTCGGCCTGGCTGGGCGGCTGCGCCACGCCACAAACCCAGGCGCTGCTCGCGGCGCATTCGCGGCCCATGCAGCAACGGGCAGAACTCGTCTCGGTGCCGTTCTACCCGCAGGAAATCCACCAATGCGGCCCGGCATCGCTCGCCATGGCGCTCAATGCGGCAGGCGCCAAGGCGACGCCGCAGGAACTGGCGGCGCAGGTGTACTTGCCTGGCCGCGAAGGCAGCCTGCAGGTGGAAATGCTCGCCGCCACCCGGCGCAACGGCTTGCTCGCCTACGAATTGGCGCCGAAGCTGGACGACTTGCTGGCCGAAGTGGCCGACGGTGCTCCGGTGGTGGTGCTGCAAAACCTGGCGTTGAGCTGGTATCCGGTTTGGCACTACGCGGTGGTGGTGGGGTACGATCTCGACCGAGGGGAAATTTTTCTGCGTTCCGGTCGGGAACAGCGGCAGGTGCTGCCTTTTGCGACTTTCGAGCACACCTGGGAACGGGCTGGCTATTGGGCCATGCTGGCGTTGCCGCCGGGCCGGGTGCCGCGCTCCGCGACCGAGGCGGCCTACGTATCCGCCGCGATCGCGCTGGAGAAAGCGGGGCAGCCAAAAAGCGCCGAAGCCGCTTATGCCGCCACGCTCGACCGTTGGCCGCGCAATCTCGCGGCCCGCATCGGGATGGGCAACACCGCTTATATCCGGGGGGACTTGAGCCGGGCGGAACGAGCCTTCCGCCAAGCCGCGCTGGATCACCCCGATTCCGCCATTGCCTTCAACAACCTGGCTCAAACTCTGGCGGACCGGCAGTTGTACGCCGAGGCGCTAACCGCGGCGAATCGGGCAGTCGCCTTGGCCGGGCCGGAGCTGGCGGCCGCCAGGGAGACGCTGGAACAGATCAGGAAGAAAGTGCCCTGATCATCCTAAAAAAGTTAACCACGGAGAACACGGAGACCATGGAGAAAAATCAAGACATTGCATAGAGTTTGCGTTTTACCCATTGGGTGAGTCCTCGAATTTCTCGAATGCTTGGTTTTGCTCCGTGTTCTCCGTGATCTCCGTGGTTCAATTGAGGTTTTTAGGGTTAATAGCGCTGGAACAGGCGATAGCGTTCGGTCTTGTCGCCCGGCCGGTTGCCTTCCCAGATTTCGCGCCATTCCGGGCCGGGCAGGACGTTCGCGTCCGTTGCTCCGCCTTGCTTCAGCAGCAGGTCGCATTCGATTCGCTTGCTTACCTCGGTGCGCCGGGTGAGGATGCCGGCATAATATTCCAGTACGGCGCGCTGCGGTTCGCCCAGGTTGGTGCTGGCCAGGCAGGTGTATTTGGCGGGCAGCGCCTGTTGCAAGGATGCGACCATCGAGCGGTAACTCTTGCCGGCATCGAGCCAAGGCAGACCCAGCGTCATGACGATCACCCACACCATGGTGATTCCGGCCGCCCAGTTGACCACTGCGCGCGGGTTGCGCGGCAGGGCTTTGGCCCGGAATACGATCGCCAGCCAGGCGATGGTGACGACCAGGGCGATGGCAAAGGGCAGCGGTTCGAACATCGGGATATAGCCGGGTTGCAGGTCCCGCAGATGCTCGGCCCGCCCTGCCGGATGGCCGGTCACCAGGGCGAACCAGAAGAACCAGAACAGTCCGGCGAAAAAGCCGAAGGTCATGATGCTGAACCAGTTCAGCGCGCTTGCCGCGCCCCGGCGCAGGGTGGCGACGCCCGGTGCGGCGAGCAGGGATAGGGGCAGCAGCATCGGCAGGGCGTAGACTTCGCGCGCGTCGGATGCCAGGCTGAGCACGGCCAGCATCACCAGGAAGCCGGTGAGGGTGAGCTGGACTTCGGGCCGTTTCAAGCCCTCGTTGCGGCCATCCCACAGCGTCCACAATGCAATCGGCAGCGCCGGCCAGGCGAACCAGGGCAGTATTTCGAAATAATGCCAGTGGCCATTTTTTGGGCCGAGATGGTTTAAGCCTAAGAAGCGTCCAAGATTGTTGACCCAGAGCCACTCCATGAACAGCTGCGGCGAACGCAGGTAAAGCAGAGCCGGCCAAACCACCAGCCAGGGCAGGGCGGCGAGTAGCGCCACGGCGAGGCAGGCAGCGTGATCCTTGCGGCGCCAGTCGCGGAACAGGAGCGGCAGCAGCAGGGCGATGAGGCCGATGATGCCCGGCGCGATCAGCCCTTTCGACATGAAGCCGATGCCGATGCCGGTGCCGAGCCAAAAGCCGGCGAGGACGGCTCTTCGCCGGCTCAGCGCAAGTCCATAGAAAGCGATGGCGAACCCGGTCA
>JAQTMN010000042.1 GCA_028714315.1 Sulfuricella sp.
TGCGGGGGTGATGAAGGGGTTAGCGTGAAATTCGCGCAGTTGTGGGTACGGCTCTTGTGCCCTTTAGGGCGCAGCCGTACAGTCAGGCTGAAGCCTGACCCACAAATTCGCGTGGGGTAGATCGGGCGCCCCGCGCCGATCCTCATTCACGGTAACGACGGCTTACAAAGGCTCTCGAAATGCTCGACCTGTTGTGGACAATCCCCGCTTTTCCCTTGCTCGGCTTCCTGATTCTGGCGCTGGGCGGAGGCTGGCTGTCCGCCAGGGGCGTGGCCGCGGTCGGCGTCGGCTCCGTTGCGCTGTCCGCGCTGGCGGCGTTTATTGTTGGCATCGGTTTCCTCGCTTCGCCGCCGGCCGGCCACGCCTATACCCAGGTTCTGTGGCAGTGGATGAGCATTGCCGATTTTGCGCCGCAGGCCGCGCTCTATCTCGATCCGCTGTCGCTGGTGATGGTGTCGGTGATCACCTTCGTCGGCTTCCTGATCCATTTGTACTCGGCCGAATTCATGTCCGGCGACGAGGGCTATCGCCGCTTTTTTGCTTACATGAATCTGTTCGTCGCCGCCATGCTCACGCTGGTGCTGGCGGACAACCTGCTGCTGCTCTATCTCGGCTGGGAAGGCGTCGGCCTTTGCAGCTACCTGCTGATCGGCTTCTGGTATCGGGATGGCGCCAACGGCCTGGCGGCGCGCAAGGCGTTCGTCGTGACCCGCGTCGGCGATACCGCCATGGCGATCGGGCTGTTCCTGCTGTTCAGCCAGCTCGGGACGCTGGAGATTCAGCCGCTGATGCGGCTTGCCGCCGAGCAATGGCCGCCCGGATCGGGCCTGGCCATGGTCGCCGCAGCCTTGCTGTTGGGCGGCGCGCTGGGCAAGTCGGCCCAGCTTCCCCTGCAAACTTGGCTGCCCGACGCCATGGCCGGCCCGACGCCGGTGAGCGCGCTGATCCATGCCGCCACCATGGTGACGGCCGGGGTCTACCTGGTCGCCCGCACCCACGCGCTGTTCGCCCTCGCTCCGGCGGTGATGTCGGCGGTCGCCGCCATCGGCACGCTGACCTTGCTGCTCGCGGGTTTCGCCGCGCTGGCGCAGTCCGACATCAAGCGGGTGCTGGCCTATTCCACCGTCAGCCAGATCGGCTACATGTTCCTCGCGCTCGGCGTCGGCGCCTGGCCGGCGGCCATTTTTCATTTCATGACCCACGCCTTTTTCAAGGCGCTGCTGTTCCTCGGCGCCGGGGCGGTGACCGCCAGCCTGGATCACGAGCACGACATTTTCCGTATGGGCGGCCTGCGTCCGCACCTGCCCCTGGCGTTCTGGACCTTCCTCATCGGCAGCGCCTCGCTGGCGGCCTTGCCACTGGCGACGGCCGGTTTTTACAGCAAGGACGCCATTCTGTGGGCGGCATGGTCGTCGCCGCAGGGCGGCCCATGGCTGTGGGCGGGGGGCTGGCTGGGGGCGTTCCTCACCGGGCTGTATATTTTTCGCCTGTTGTTCCACGTGTTTTTCGGCGAACTCAAAACCGTGTGCGTCAACCGGGCCGGCCAAGCCATGAACATTCCGCTGGTGGTGCTGGCATTCCTGTCGCTCACCGCCGGGTTTATGGAGCTGCCGCGGAACTGGGCGGATTTTTCGCCGTTTTCCCAGTTCCTGCTGCCGGTGTTCGCGGCAGCGCCCGCCGGCGCGGGCCATGAGATGGTCATGCAGTTGCTCGCCTCGGCTGCATCGCTCGCCGGCGTAGTTCTCGCCTATCTCCTGTTTTTGCGCCGCTCAAGTTGGCTGGCGCAGAAGATGCAAACTCCGGCCGCGGCGGCGCTGCACCGCTTCTGGCGTTCCGGCGGGGGATTCGACTGGCTTTATGACCGGCTCCTGGTGCGCCCCTTTCTCTGGTTGGCGCGGATCAATTGCGCCGATTTCATCGATGCCTTCTACAATGGCGTGGCCTGGCTCTGCCGGCTGGGCCATCGCCTGCTCAGCCGCAGCCAGACCGGGCAGGTGCGCTGGTACGCGGCCGGCGTCACGGCCGGGTCCATCGTGGTGACGGCGATGGCGGTGTGGTTATGATCCTGCTGTTGCTCATCGTCCTGCCGCTGGCCGGCGGCTTGCTCGCCTGGCTTTGCGAAAGGTTCGGCGCCGCCTGGCCGCGCTGGATCTCGCTACTGGCACTGGCGGCCGATCTGGCGCTGGCGGCGAGCCTGTGGCCGGGGCAGGGCGGTTCCGGTGAGGCGTGGATCGCCCAGGCCGCCTGGCCGTGGATTCCGCGCTTCGGCATCGGCCTGCATCTGGGGATGGACGGCCTTAGCCTGATCCTGATCCTGCTCACCGGCTTTCTCGGCATCATGGCGGTGATGTCGTCCTGGACCGAAATCGAGTCGCGCGTCGGCCTGTTTCATTTCAACCTGCTGTGGTGCCTGGCCGGCGTGGTCGGCGTGTTTCTCGCGCTCGATCTTTTCCTGTTTTTCTTTTTCTGGGAACTGATGCTGGTGCCTATGTACTTCATCATCGCCATCTGGGGCCACGAAAACCGGGTGTACGCGGCGCTCAAGTTCTTCATCTTCACCCAGGGCAGCGGGCTTTTGATGCTGGTGGCGATCCTGGCGCTGGCGCTGCTCAACTATCGCGCCACCGGCCTGCTGAGCTTCGACTATTTCGACCTGCTCGGCGCGCGGCTGGAACCAACCGCCGCCGTGTGGATCATGCTGGGATTTTTCGCGGCGTTCGCCGTTAAACTGCCCGCCGTGCCGCTCCACACCTGGCTGCCGGATGCCCATACCGAAGCCCCGACGGCCGGCAGCATCATTCTCGCCGGCCTCCTGCTGAAGACCGGCGCGTACGGCCTGCTGCGCTTCGTCGTTCCCCTGTTCCCCGACGCGGCGCAGGCGTTCGCCCCGGTCGCCATGGCGCTGGGCGTGGCGGGCATTCTCTATGGCGCGATCCTGGCTTTCGCCCAGACCGATTTGAAACGGCTGGTGGCCTATACCAGCGTCAGTCATCTGGGTTTCGTGCTCGTCGGCGTATTCGCGTGGAACCAGCTCGCGCTGCAGGGGGCGGTCATGCAGATGGTCGCCCACGGCATCAGCACCGGCGCCTTGTTCATGCTGGTCGGCGCGTTGCAGGAGCGCATCCACACCCGCGACATCGGCCGGATGGGCGGACTTTGGGCGGTCGCGCCGCGCATGGGCGCCATCGGGCTGTTTTTCGCCATCGCGTCGCTGGGCCTGCCCGGCCTCGGCAACTTCGTCGGCGAATTCCTGGTGCTGCTCGGTGCTTTCCGCGTCAACCCGGCGCTGACGGCCACGGCGGCGGCGGGGCTGGTCGCGGCGGCCATCTATGCCCTGTTCCTGGTGCAGCGGGTGTTTCACGGCGAGAACGGGGAGGGCTGGAAGATGGCCGACTTTTCGTTTCGCGAGACCGCCGCGATGGCCGCGCTGATGGCGCCGATCGTGGCGCTGGGATTTTATCCGCAGCCGATGTTCGACACCGCCGCGCCGGCGCTGGATACCTTGCAGCAATACGCCCGAGGCGAGCAGCCATGACCGCCGGCGATTTCATCGCGGTGCTGCCGCTGGCCGTGCTGGGGGCGGCGTCGGTCGTCGTCATGCTGGCGGTGGCGTTCCGGCGCCATCATGGGCTGGCCGCCTTGTTGGCATCGGCGGGCATGGTCCTCGCCCTCGCGGCCCTGGTGCCGGCATTCGGCGTCTCCCCGCGCCAGGTGACGCCGCTTTTGGTGGTCGATCGCTATGCGCTGTTTTACCAGGGCCTGGCGATTGCCGCCGGCCTTGCGGTGACGGTGTTGTCCTACGATTACTTCGACCGGCGCGAGGGGCGCCGCGAGGAACTGTACGTTCTGCTCCTGCTCGCCACCCTGGGCGCGGCGGTGCTGGCCGCCAGCACTCATTTCGCGTCGCTGTTTCTCGGGCTGGAACTGCTCAGCGTCGCGCTGTTCGCCATGATCGCCTATCCCGTCGCCAGCCATTTGCCGCTGGAGGCGGGAGCCAAATATCTGATCCTGGCCGGGGTATCGTCCGCTTTGCTGCTGTTCGGCATGGCACTGATCTATGCCCAGTTGGGAACGCTGTCGTTCGCCGCCATCGGCGCGCAGTCTTCCACGGCGGCGCATTCCCGCGATCCCTGGCTGCTGGCCGGAATGGGCCTGATCGTCGCTGGCATCGGCTTCAAGTTGTCGCTGGTGCCGTTTCACCTGTGGGCGCCCGATATCTACCAGGGCGCGCCCGCGCCGGTCGCCGCTTTCGTCGCCACCGTGTCCAAGGGAGCGGTCTTCGCCCTGCTGCTGCGCTATTTCGTCGAAGCGGGCGGCACGCCTTACAACGCGCTGCTGCCGGTTTTTTCCGCGCTGGCCATCGCCTCGATGCTGGCAGGCAACCTGCTCGCACTGTTGCAAGACAACGTCAAACGCATCCTCGCCTATTCCTCCATCGCCCATCTGGGCTACGTGCTGGTGGCGTTCACCGGCAGCGGCGCGCTTGCGCTGGAGGCGGTCGGCTACTACCTCGCCGCCTATTTCGTGACCATGCTCGGCGCATTCGGCGCGGTCGGCGCGTTGTCCGAGCCGGCGCAGGAAGCGGACTGCGAAACCCTGGAAGCGTACCGTGCCCTGGGCTGGCAGCGCCCCTGGCTCGCCGCCATCTTCGCCGGCATGCTGCTGTCGCTGGCGGGGATTCCGTTGACGATGGGGTTCGTGGCGAAGTTCTATGTGGTGGCGACGGGCGTGGATGCCGCAACATGGTGGCCGCTGGCCGCGCTGGTGATCGGCAGCGCCATCGGCCTGTTTTATTATTTGCGGATTATCGTCGTGATGTACTCCAATGCACCGAGCCAAGCGCCGGCTGCGGAGCTTGTGCCATTGCGGCCGGGCGGCCGGCTGGTTCTCGCCGTGCTTGCCTTCCTGCTGGTCGGCTTGGGCGTTTTTCCGTCTCCGCTGATCAGATGGATCCAGGCCGCAGCGGGCAGCCTGGTCTGACATTTCAGCCTAATCGCCATATACTATTCACCGATGTCTTCCATGCGTTCCTTTGGATTTGATTAATGTATTAACTTAACAAGGTAATGCAATACGATGAAAATGAATGTTAAAGTGTTATTTGTCTGCATGGGCAATATCTGTCGCTCCCCGACCGCGGAAGGTGTGTTCCGCCACCAAGTAGCCGCTGCCGGCCTGTCGGACTGGATAGAGATCGATTCGGCCGGCACCCACGATTATCACGTCGGCGCGCAGCCTGACCGGCGCGCCCGTCAGGCGGCAACAGGGCGGGGCTATGACCTCGACGCCTTGTGCGGAAGGCAGGTGGCGGCGCAGGACTTTCTCGAATTCGATCATATTCTGGCGATGGACAGGGAGAATTTGGCGAACCTGCAGCGAATTTGCCCGCCGCAATTCCGGCACAAGCTTGGTTTGCTCATGGAATACAGCCGCTACTCCGTTCTGCGCGAAGTGCCCGACCCCTATTATGGCGGCGGGCAGGGGTTCGAGACCGTGCTGGACATGGTCGAAGATGCTGCGGCCGGGCTGCTGGGCGCGATTCTGGCCAGGACAGACAAGACCGGTTAGGGGAGCGCGTCCAAAAAAAAACGCCGGCTTTCAGGCCGGCGTTTTTTATTTGTGGGCTGGCAGGTTTACTTGCGCGTTTCGATCTGAACCAGCGGTGCGCTTTCGGCCACAACCTTCGGATGCGGCGCACGGCGCGGGCGGGACTTCGGCTCGCTGGCTTCTGCTTCAACCGTGACTGGCTTGATTCGGTCCGGGCTGGTTTCAACCTGAACCAATCCGCTGTCAGCTTGCTCGGCAGCCGGTGCGCGGCGACGCGGAGCACGTGGCTTGCTGGCGGGCTCCGGCATGGCCTCGGCGGCGGCAGCTGGTGCGGCTGCAATCGTTTCCACCGGAACTGCTGCCACGGGCTGAACTTCAACTTCAACCGCTGCAACGGGTGCGGCTTCGGCGACCGGCGATGCGGCCGCTGCTTCTTCCACAATGGCAGGCTCGACCGGCGTCTCCGGCTCCGCCGCAACCACTGGCTCGGCAGGAGTTTCCGTCACAACTTCGACGGCTGGCGGCGTTTCCGCTTTCACTTCGACTGCCGGCTCCGCTACCGGGGCGGGAACCGTCTCAGTTGCAACCGCAACGGCTTCCTGCACGGGCTCGACAGCCACAACCTGCACGGGAGCAATTTCCGCCGTTTGCGGAGCCGTTACGGGAGCCGTTGGTTCGACTGCTGCAATGGCCGGGCTTTCGGCGCCTTCCGCGACATTGCGCGGCGCTTCCTGACGCTCGCCACGCTCACCGCGTTCACGCCGGCCACCGCGCCGACCGCGCCTGCTGCGCGGCTCCTGTGCTTCGCCTTCGACGGTTTTTTCTACCGGAGCTGCAGCTGCGACCGGGGCCGCTTCAGTTGCAGCTTCCTTCTTCATCGATGGCTGGGGGCCGCGTTGTTTTTGACCGCCACGATTCTCCCCGCGCTCACGGCCCTCGCCACGTTCACTACGTTCACCACGTTCGCGACCTTCGCCGCGACCTTCGCCGCGTTCACGGCCCTCGCCGCGACCCTCCGCACGACCTTCGGTGCGCTCGCCGTTACGGCCTTCCCCGCGACCCTCGCCGCGCCGGGATTCGCCGCGTTCGCCTTCGCCGCGCCGCGCTTCGCGCGGTTCGCGGCGTTTTTCGTTTCTTGCCGGACGTGCCTTGGGTTTGACGACTTCTTCTTCCTTCGCCGCGCCCAAGTTCTGGAACCAGCCCTTGATCTTGCCCAGCCAGGTCTGTTTTTCCTTTTCCTTGCTCTCGGCAACCATCGGCGCCGGTTGTGTCGGGGTGATGCCGCGCACCGCAGCCAGCTGTCGCTGGGGTTTGGCTTCCGCCGCCGCGGCTTTCACTTCCGTCGTATCCGCCGGCAAGTCAACCATGCGGTAGCTGGGCATGTCTTCGCCGCCCAATTCCTCGTGGCGGCGCCGGATAATGGAATAGTTCGGCGTTTCCATGTGGATGTTCGGGATCAGCATGATGCCGGTCCGGAACCGCGTTTCGATTTCGTGGATTTCGCCGCGCTTTTCATTGAGCAGGAAGGTGGCGACGTCCACTGGAACCTGAACGTGGACCGCGGCGGTGTTGTCCTTCATCGCCTCTTCCTGCAGGATGCGCAGGATGTGCAGGGCGGAGGATTCGGTGCCGCGGATATGGCCTGTGCCGTTGCAGCGCGGGCAGCCGATGTGGCTGGTTTCGCCGAGCGAGGGCTGCAGGCGCTGGCGCGACAGTTCGAGCAGGCCGAAGCGGGAAATCTTGCCGGTCTGGACGCGGGCGCGATCGTAGTGCAGGGCATCGCGCAGGCGATTTTCGACTTCGCGCTGGTTGCGGGTGCTCTCCATGTCGATAAAGTCGATCACCACCAGGCCGCCCAGGTCGCGTAGGCGCAATTGGCGCGCCACTTCGTCGGCGGCTTCGAGATTGGTGTTGAAAGCGGTCTGTTCGATGTCGGAGCCACGGGTGGCGCGGGCCGAGTTGACGTCCACCGAAACCAGGGCTTCAGTGTGGTCGATCACGATGGCGCCGCCGGAGGGTAGGCCGACTTCGCGCGCAAAAGCGGTCTCGATCTGGTGTTCGATCTGGAAGCGCGAGAACAGCGGCACGTCGTCGCGGTACAGTTTGACCTTGTTCACGTTGTTGGGCATGACATGGCTCATGAACTGCACGGCCTGGTCGTAGACCGCTTCGGTGTCGATCAGGATTTCGCCGATATCCGGCTGGAACAGGTCGCGGATGGCGCGGATCACCAAGCTGCCTTCCTGGTAGATCAGGAAGGCGCCGCTTTGCTGCTGGGAGGCGTTTTCGATCGCGCGCCACAGCTGCATCAGGTAGTTCAGGTCCCATTGCAGCTCTTCCTGCGAGCGCCCGATGCCGGCGGTGCGGGCGATGATGCTCATGCCGGCGGGCACGTCGAGCTGCGCCATGATGTCGCGCAACTCGTTGCGTTCTTCGCCCTCGATGCGGCGCGAAACGCCGCCGCCGCGCGGGTTGTTGGGCATCAGGACCAAATAGCGGCCGGCGAGGCTGATGAAGGTGGTGAGGGCTGCGCCCTTGTTGCCGCGCTCGTCCTTCTCGACCTGTACGATCAGCTCCTGGCCTTCTTTCAGGACGTCCTGGATGCGGGCGCGGGAGACGTCCACGCTTTCCGCGTTGAGGAAGTTGCTGCGGGATATTTCCTTGAACGGCAAAAAGCCGTGCCGGTCGGTGCCGTAATCGACGAAAGCGGCTTCCAGGCTGGGCTCGATGCGGGTGATGACGCCCTTGTAGATGTTGCTTTTACGCTGCTCTTTACCGGCTGATTCGATGTCGAGGTCAACCAGCTTTTGACCTTCGACGATGGCAACGCGCAGCTCTTCGGCTTGCGTTGCATTAAACAACATGCGTTTCATTTATTTTATTCTCCCGCGCTCTTTTCACACGGGGAGACAAACCGCTGCGCTAAACCGGCTGGCGTAATATTGAACGAGCTATGTAAATGATAAGATTCGCTATATTTACGGTAAAAATTCAAGCCTGAGGTGCGGATTTGTCGTTATCTAGGGTCTCGTACTGTGACGAGGCCGGAAATCTGTAAGTGCTTCGAGCGCGCAATTCGTTTACTATCGCTACTTTGTTGTGGTGAGCGAAATTAACCAACAGGATTTTTTGGCTGGTAGCGGCCGATTCTGAATCCTAGTGTCCATGAATCGCCTTGGCAACGGCGGATTTCGGGGGCCGTTTCACCCAGCGCAAACACGAAGTATAAGCAAATTGAATGAGATAAGCAAAGAATCCGTATCCTGGGTCACCATCGATGAAAACGGCGAATCCCAGCGCATCGATAATTTCCTGTTCAAACACCTGAAGGGCGTACCGAAAAGCCACATCTACCGCATCCTGCGTAGTGGGGAGGTGCGCGTCAATAGCAAACGCATCGATGCCACCTGCCGCCTGAAGACCGGCGACATGTTGCGCATCCCGCCGATCCGCACGGCCCAGCCGGCCGTCGGCGGGGAAGCGTGGAGTTCTTCCGCGCCGCAGCTTTCGCGGCACATCCTGTATCAGGACGATGCGCTGCTGGCGATCAACAAGCCTGCCGGGATCGCGGTGCATGGCGGCAGCGGCATCAGCCGCGGCGTGATCGAGCAGTTGCGCCTGGAACATCCGGAATTCAAGTTTCTCGAGCTGGTGCATCGGCTGGACCGGGAAACTTCCGGCGTGCTGCTGCTGGCAAAAAAACGTAGCGCGTTGACCGAAATGCATCGTGCCATGCGCGAAGGCGAGACGGAAAAACGCTATTTCGCCCTGGTTCGCGGGGTCTGGCGCAATTCCAAACAGCATGTGCAATTTCCCCTGCACAAGTACCTGACGCCTGGCGGCGAGCGCCGGGTCAGGGTGAGCGAGGAAGGCCAGACGGCGCACACGGTTTTCACTCTACAGAAGAGTTGGGCCGAATTCAGCCTGCTCGAGGCGGAGCTCAAAACCGGGCGCACTCATCAAATCCGCGTACACCTGGCGCACCTGGATTTCCCGATTGCCGGCGACGACAAGTACGGCGATTACCCGCTCAACAAGGCGCTGCAAAAGCGCGGCCTGAAGCGCATGTTCCTGCACGCCCGCCGGCTGGCGTTCAAGCATCCGTTGACCGGCGAGCTGCTTTGTCTGGAGGCGCCGCTGCCGGAGGAACTGGAGTCTTTCTTGCGCAGCCTGGATTCCGTAGTAATTTAAGATATGCCCAAGCAATTCGATCTGCTGGTGTTCGACTGGGACGGCACGCTGATGGATTCGGCGGGAGCCATCGCGTTCTCGATCCAGTCCGCCAGCCGGGATCTCGGCCTGGAGGTGCCGGGCGAGAGCGAGGCGCGTCACATTATCGGGTTGGGGCTGAACGAGGCGATTGCGGCGCTGTTTCCCGAGCTGCCCCGTTCCGATTACGCGGCATTGGTCGAGCGCTATCGCCACCATTATTTGTCGCGGGACGCGGAGATTCCCCTGTTCGATGGCGTGGCCGAGACCATCGCGGCGCTGCACGGTGAAGGGTTCCTGCTCGCCGTGGCGACCGGCAAGGGCCGGCGCGGGCTGGACAGCGTATTGCAGCAAACCGGCCTGGGGCGATATTTTCACGGCTCGCGCTGCACCGACGAATGCTTTTCCAAGCCGCATCCCTGCATGTTGCTGGAACTGATGGATGAATTCGGCGTGGGGCCGGCCCGCACCCTGATGATCGGTGACACCAGCCATGACCTGCAAATGGCGGAGAATGCCGGTGTGGCGGCGGTTGGCGTCTGCTACGGCGCGCATCCGCGGGAAAGCCTGCTGACGCTGTCGCCGCTGGCTTGCGCCGAGGATTTTGACGAACTGAGGCGGTGGCTCAGTCAGCATGCCTGATGATAATATTCAAAATTAATATGAAATTGAAAGGATGACCATGGCTGACCCCGAAAGCTGGGAACGGCAAACTCTGGAAAAACTGGCGTTGTCCGCCCTGCAGGAGCAACGCCGGGCGCGGCAGTGGACAATTTTCTTCCGGATGCTGACCTTTACCTTCCTGTTCATCGTGCTGTTCGCGGTCATGGGCTGGTTCAACAAGGGCGAAGCGCCGCTTGCCGGCAAGCATACCGCGCTGGTGGAGTTGCGCGGCGTCATCGCCGCCGGCGGGGAAACCGATGCCGACCGGGTGATCGGCGGGCTGCGCGAGGCGTTCAAGGACAAGGGCACCCAGGGCATTATCCTGCTGATCGACAGCCCTGGCGGCAGCCCTGTACAGGCCGGCTACATCAACGATGAAATCCGTCGCCTGAAGGCGAAGTACCCGAACATTCCTCTCTACGCGGTCGTCGAGGATATCTGCGCTTCGGGCGGCTATTATGCCGCCGTCGCCGCCGACCGCATTTACGTGGACAAGGCCAGCATCGTCGGCTCCATCGGCGTGCTGATGGATGGCTTCGGCTTTACCGGCACGATGCAGAAACTCGGCGTCGAGCGCCGACTGTTGACGGCGGGAGAGAACAAGGGATTTCTCGACCCGTTTTCGCCGATGAACGAAACCCAGAAGAGCTATGCCCAAAAAATGCTCAACGAGATCCATCGGCAATTCATCGCCGTGGTACGCCAGGGGCGGGGCAACCGCCTGAAAGAAACGCCGGAAATGTTCAGCGGCCTCGTTTGGAGCGGCGAAATGAGCATCCAGCTCGGCTTGGCCGACGCGATCGGCAGCGCGGACTATGTGGCGCGGGAAGTGATCAAGGCCGAGGAGATCGTCGATTTCACGCCGCAGGAAGGCTTGGCCGAGCGCTTTGCTAAGCGTTTCGGCGCCGCTGCGGCGAGTTTCGTCAACCCGCTGGCGAAAACGCCAGGCATGGCCCTGCGCTAATCGTGTCCGAGATTTACCAGCCGATTGCCTGCATTCTGCACGAACGGCTGGAGTTCAGCGTGTTGCGCCGGATTCCGTTGAAGCTGGCGTACCGGATGGCGGATCGGGATCGGTCGGAGCAGGTTCTGCCGCTCGACGTGGCGACCCGCAATGGCGCGGAGTGGCTAAAATTTCGCCGCGAAGACGGCAGCGAGGACGAAATTCGCCTGGACTGGATTTCGTCGTTCGAAGAAGTCTGGCGTTAGTAGTCTCTACGACGTAACGCGCCAAGTTCGCTTCCGGCTGCTATTTGGTACGCGGCCGGTAAAGCAGAAAAATCGTCGGTTTTTTGTTGATGTCCGGCAGGCTCTTGCGCCAGGCGCCGATCGTGCGGGTTTCGATTTGCTCGGTGGCGAGGGTCAGGTCGGTGGCGATGCACAGCTCGGTGCCGGGCTCGCAGGTCTGGACGATGTCTTCGAGCAGCGGCTGGTTGCGGTAGGGCGCTTCGATAAAAATCTGGGTCTGGTTCCGGCTCGCCGACTCTTTTTCCAGTTCGGTAATTCTTTTGCAGCGCTCCGCTTTCTGGATCGGGATGTAGCCGTGGAAGGCAAAGGACTGCCCGTTCATGCCCGATGCCATCAGCGCCAGCAGGATCGAGGACGGTCCGACCAGCGGTACCACCTTGATGCCCTTTTTATGCGCGAGGCGCACCAGCAGGGCGCCGGGATCGGCGACGGCAGGACAGCCGGCCTCCGATACCAGGCCGATATCCTTGCCCGACAGGGCCGGCAGGAGGAACTGTTCCAGTTGCTCGGGGCGGGTATGCTTGTCGAGGGTGAAAATCTGGATATCCTGCAGCGGGGTGGCCGGCTCCAGCAGCTTCAGGAATTGCCGGGCGGTCTTGGGGTTTTCCGCGACAAAGACGTCGAGCGCGGCGGCGATCCGGCGCACTTCCTCGGGAATGACCAGGGACAGCGCGCTTTCCCCCAGCGTGGTGGGGATCAGGTAGAGCGTACCGACAGCCATCAGATGACGGCCATGCCTTCGTTTTCCAGCATCGTCACCAGCGCGATCAGCGGCAAGCCGATCAGGGCGTTGGGGTCGTCGCCGCTCATTTTTTCGATCAGCGCGATGCCCAATCCTTCGGATTTGGCGCTGCCGGCGCAGTTGTAGGGCTGTTCCTTGACCAGATAGCGCTCGATTTGCGCGTCGCTCAGGTTGCGAAAGCGGACTTCGAACGGGACGACTTGCGACTGGGTGCTGCCGGTGCGGCTGTTGTACAGGCAGAGCGCGGTGTGAAAAATCACGCTTCGGCCGCGCATCATGGACAGTTGCCTGACGGCGTTGTCATGCGTGTGCGGCTTGCCCAGTTGCTGGCCGTCGAGCGTGGCGACCTGGTCGGAACCGATGATCAGGGCATCGGGAAAATCGACGGCTGGCGATTTGGCCTTGGCGATGGCCAGCCGATGGGCCGTCTGCTCGGGAGCTTCATCCGGCAGCGGCGTTTCGTCAACTTCCGGCGAGCAGACTTCGAACGGAAGCTTGAGCCGGCCGAGCAGTTCGCGCCGGTAAGGGGAGGTGGAAGCGAGGATGAGTTTCAATTGAAGAGTCCCGAGTGCTGAGTCCCGAGTGCCGCGCCCAACAACTCAGGACTCAGCGCTCGGGACTCAGGACTGTTTTTATTATTCCGGCTGGATTTCGATCAACGCTTCGTCCGGCGTGACGCTGTCGCCCTTGGCGATCCAGATGCTGATCACCGTGCCGCCGATCGGCGCCTGGACTTCGTTTTCCATTTTCATCGCCTCGATCACCAGCACCGGGTCGCCGGCCTTGACCTTCTTGCCGGGCTCGACGAGGATATCCACGATGGTGCCGGGCATGGCGGTGGTGACGTGGCCCTGGTGCGACGGGCGCGGGCGCCTGCCGCCGGCGCTTTTGCCGCCTTCCTTGGCCTTGGCCTTGCTGCCGCCGGAGACGATGCCGCCCATGCCGCCGAATACCTCCACTTCGTTGAGGGCCTCGACGATCACCTCTTCCTGCACGCCGTCAACCGAAACGAAGAAGGGCCGCTGCTCTTCGCCGGGCCGGCCGGAGCCTGCGATGTGGATGTGGAACGTTTCGCCGTGCAGGGTGACGTTGAACTCATTGGGCGAATAGAACGGGCCACACGAGAGATTGGTGCCGATCGGCAGCAGCTGTTCCGGCTTGAGCGTGCCGGCGGTGCGCTCCTGCAGGAAGGTGCGCGCAAGTTCGGGGAACATGGCATAGGTGAGGACGTCTTCCTCGCTTTTCGCCACGTTTTCGATTTCGCCGCGCAGCTTGTCCATTTCGTCTTCCAGCAGGTCGGCCGGGCGGCAGGTGATGACTTCGGCGTTGCCGATGGCGATGTTGCGCACCTGCGAATTGACCTCGCCCGGCGCCTTGCCGTAGCGGCCCTGCAAATAGTTTTTTACTTCGGTGGTGACGGACTTGTAGCGTTCGCCGGTCAGCACGTTCAGCACCGCCTGGGTGCCGACGATCTGTGAAGTCGGCGTGACCAGCGGCGGGAAGCCGAGATCTTCGCGCACCCGCGGAATTTCCTCCAGCACCTGATCCATCTTGTCCAGGGCGCCTTGCTCCTTGAGCTGGTTGGACAGGTTGGAGATCATCCCGCCAGGGACCTGGTTGACCAGGACGCGGGTGTCCACGCCGGTGAATGCGCTCTCGAACTGCCAGTATTTCTTGCGCGTTTCGCGGAAATAGGCGGTGATTTCCTGCAGCAGGGGCAGGCTCAAGCCGGTATCGTATTCCGTCCCGGCTAGCGCGGCGACGATGCTTTCCGTGGAGGAATGGCTGGCGCCCTCGCCGAAAGCGGAGTTGCTGGTGTCGAGGATGGTGGCGCCGTTTTCCACCGCCTTGAGGAAACACATCGCCGACAGGCCGGAGGTGGCGTGGCTGTGCATGTGGATCGGCATGTTCACCGCGGCCTTGACCGCTTTGACCAGCTCCGCCGTGACGGCGGGAGTGAGCAGGCCGGCCATGTCCTTGATGGCGAGCGTGTCGCAGCCCATCGCTTCGAATTCGCGGGCCAGGCCGACGAAGTAGGGGATGTCGTGGACCGGGCTGGTGGTGTAGCTGATCGCGCCTTCCGCGATCTTGCCGCTGGCCTTCACCGCCTCGACGGAGACACGCAAATTGCGCAGGTCGTTCATGGCATCGAAAATGCGGAATACGTCCACGCCGTTTTCGGCAGATTTCTTGACGAAGGCGCGCACCACGTCGTCCGAGTAGTTGCGGTAGCCGAGTAGGTTCTGGCCGCGCAGCAGCATCTGGATGCGGGTATTGGGCAGCGCCTTGCGCAGTTTCTTCAGGCGATCCCACGGGTCTTCGCGCAGGAACCGGACGCAGGCGTCGAAGGTCGCCCCGCCCCAGGCTTCCAGCGACCAAAAGCCGATGCTGTCCAGTTTGGCGCAGATCGGCAGCATGTCTTCGGTGCGCATGCGGGTTGCAATCAGGGATTGATGTCCGTCGCGCAGTACCAGGTCGCTGATGAAAACTTTAGCCATGCTCTATCCTAGGTTCTTGAATTGGTGGAAATTACAGCCCAACATGCGCCGCGATGGCGGCTGAAATGGCTGCCGCCAGCAGTTCCTTCGGGCGGCTGACCGAGTAATTGGTGAGTTCCGGGTGAGTTTCCACGAAGCTGGTATCGAACTTACCGGCCCGGAACTCCGGATGCTTCATGATTTCCTGGTAATAAGGAATGGTGGTTTTCACACCATACACCACCATGTCGTTCAGGGCGCGCTTGCCGCGCTCGACCACGCCTTCCCAGGTCAGGCTCCAGACCGTGAGCTTGGCGCACATCGAATCGTAGTAGGGCGGGATGACATAACCGGAATACATCGCCGCATCGGTGCGCACGCCGGGGCCGCCGGGCGCGTAGTAGCGGGTGATGCGGCCGAAGCTCGGGAGGAAATCGTTTTTCGGGTCTTCGGCGTTGATGCGGAATTCCATCGCGAAGCCGCGGTAGTTTACGTCGGCTTGCTTGTATTGCAACGGCAGGCCGCTGGCAATGCGGATCTGCTCCTGCACGATGTCGATGCCGGTGATGGTTTCCGTAATGGTATGTTCCACCTGCAAGCGGGTGTTCATTTCCATGAAATAGAACTGGTTGTCGGAATCGAGCAGGAATTCCACCGTGCCGGCGTTTTCGTAGCCGACGGTCTTGGCCGCCTGCACCGCGATTTTGCCGATGTAGTCGCGCTGAGCGCGGGTCAATTGCGGCGAGGGGGCGATTTCGATCAGCTTCTGGTTGCGGCGCTGGATGGAGCAGTCGCGCTCGTACAGGTGGATCACGCTGCCGAAGCTGTCGCCGATCACCTGCACTTCGATGTGGCGCGGGTTCACCACACATTTTTCCATGAATACTTCCGGCTTGCCGAATGCCTTGGTCGCCTCGGAAACCACGCGGTCGTAATTCTTGATCAGTTCGTCTTCGCTGTTGCAGCGGCGAATGCCGCGCCCACCGCCGCCGTTGGTGGCTTTCAGCATGACGGGATAGCCGATTTTTGCAGCGAGCTGGACAGCCTGGGCGACATTGTCGAGATTGCCCTCGCTGCCCGGTACCACCGGGACGCCGGCGTCGATCATCGCCTTGCGCGCCTGGATCTTGTCGCCCATCTGCTGGATGACTTTGGTGGACGGGCCGATGAACTTGATGCCGCGCTTGGCGCAGATTTCCGCCAGGACCGGGTTTTCGGAAAGGAAGCCGTAGCCGGGATGGAGCGCGTCGCACCCGGCCGCAACCGCCAGGTTGACGATGTTATGCGCGTTCAAATAGCCGATCACCGGGTCGGAACCGATATTATAGGACTCGTCCGCTTTCTTGACGTGCAGCGCGTGCCGGTCCGCATCCGTATAAATGGCGACCGATTTGATGCCCATCTCGGAGCAGGCCCGCACGATGCGGACCGCGATTTCACCACGATTGGCAATGAGGATTTTTTTGATCACGCGGGAGCCTGCCTGTATGTCAATTAATATGTCGGACTTTGCTTTGTCTTCTATAAGACACAAGATTTAGTCGTATGCTAATACAGTCGCGAAGAAAACGCACAACTTTTTATTTGAAATTAGCGTTTGCCTGGTGATGTTGATGTCAGGCAAGATTCCGGCTTTTGGGCCTTCGGAGGCGCGACGAAAGCCGGTGTTTTTTGACAGTCAAGATTAAAAATTATATCATGCGCGCCTTATGCCTGAACAGGTTGTCATCAATAGCCCGGAATTTGCACGAAACGGTGAATCGTTGCGTGGACGCGTGGCCGTTGGGAGCATGGACAGGCTGCGGGATTTGCTGCTTTCCGGCGAAGGCGAACTGGAGTATGTCCTGACCGGCCGACGCGGCGAAAACGGCAAGCTATATCTGGACTGCGACGTTCGCGGCCTGTTGCAGCTGACCTGTCAACGCTGCCTCGATGCCTTGGCCTATCCGCTTAGGGTGGAATCGGAGCTGGAGCTGGCCGAGGGTGAGCAAAGCCAGGATGCCGAGGAACTGACCGACGTGATCGAGGCCGATCCCGCGCTGGACGTGCTGGCCTTGATCGAGGACGAGGTGCTGCTGGCTCTGCCGATGGCGCCCACGCACAGCCCAAAAGAGTGCAAGGCCGACGCGAATGCCAGCCAGGCCAAGCTGGAAAAAAAGAATGCTTTTAGTGCGCTGGCTGCGCTGAAGACAAAAGACTGAGATACTATTAAGGAGTTTAATCATGGCTGTTCAACAGAACAAAAAATCCCCCTCCAAGCGCGGCATGCACCGTGCGCACGATTTCCTGACCGCTCCGGCTTTGGCTACCGAGCCGACCACCGGCGAGGTGCATCTGCGCCACCATGTCAGCCCGAGCGGTTTCTACCGCGGCAAGAAGGTCGCACCCGCCAAAGGCGAGTAATCGGGCATTATCGCGTGTCGTCCGGTAAGGAAGGCTTGCTTAGGCTGATTGCCTGGTAATGGATATTACCGTTGCGATTGACGCCATGGGCGGCGATCATGGCCCGCATGTCACCGTGCCCGCTGCACTGAAGTTTCTGGAGCGGGACGCCGAAGTCAATATCGTGCTGGTCGGCCTCAGCGAAGTCATCGAGGCCGAACTTCGCGCCCACAAGGCTGCCGTCGGCGCTCGCCTGCGCATTCACCATGCCAGCGAGGTGGTGACGATGGACGATCAGCCCGCGCTGGTTCTGCGCAACAAAAAAGATTCATCCATGCGGGTCGCCATCAATCTGGTCAAGACGGGCGAAGCCAACGCGTGCGTCAGCGCCGGCAACACCGGTGCGTTGATGGCGATTTCCCGCTTCGTCCTGAAAATGCTGCCGGGAATCGAGCGCCCCGCCATCGCCGGCATGATCCCCACGCTGAACGGCCACACCCATGTTCTCGACCTGGGCGCCAACGTGGATTGCTCCGCCAAACAGCTGCTTCAGTTCGGGATCATGGGCGCAATGCTCGTTTCCGCGGTGGAGCACAAGGAAAACCCGACCGTCGGCCTGCTCAATATCGGCGAGGAAGACATCAAGGGCAACGAAGTGGTGAAGCAAACCGCCGAGTTGCTGCGCCAAAGCCACCTCAACTTCCATGGCAACGTGGAGGGCGACGATATTTGCCGGGGAACGACGGACGTGGTGGTTTGCGACGGCTTCGTCGGCAACGTCGCACTGAAGGCGTCGGAGGGTCTGGCGCAGATGATGGCGACTTTCCTGCGCAACGAATTCAAACGCAACTGGCTGACCAAAGTCGCCGGCCTGCTGGCCTATCCGGTGCTGGGCGCCTTCAAGAAACGGATGGATCATCGGCGCTACAACGGCGCGAGCCTTCTCGGTTTGCAGGGCGTGGTGGTGAAGAGCCATGGTTCGGCGGATAATTTCGCTTTTCAGTTCGCGATCGGGCGCGCCGTCGAAGAGGTACGCAACGGCGTGCTGCGCCGGATCAACGAACAGATGGCCTTGCTGAACGAAGGAAAAGTCTGATGTATTCCCGCATTATCGGCACCGGCAGCTACCTGCCGGAAAAAGTCCTGACCAATCACGATCTGGCGCAGATGGTCGATACCTCCGACGAGTGGATCGTGGCGCGAACCGGCATCAGCGAGCGGCATATCGTCGCCGAAAACGAGACCACCAGCGATCTGGCCTTCCATGCCGCGCAACGAGCGATCGAAATGGCCGGGGTGGACCCGCAGAGCATCGATCTGATTATCGTCGCCACCACCACGCCGGATTGCATCTTTCCCAGCACGGCCTGCATTCTCCAGGGGAAACTCGGCATCAAGAGCGGCGGACCGGCTTTCGATCTCCAGGCGGTTTGCGGCGGCTTCGTTTACGCCGTGGCCACGGCCGACCAGTTCATCCGCGGCGGTCAGAGCAAATGCGCCCTGGTGGTGGGAGCGGAAAGTTTTTCCCGCATCATGGACTGGAACGATCGCGGCACCTGCATCCTGTTCGGCGACGGCGCGGGGGCGGTGGTGCTGAAAGCCGACGACGAGCCCGGCATCATTTCCACCCATCTGCATGCCGACGGCAGCTATGGCCATCTGCTGGCCGCGCCGGCCTGCATGGCGGGCGGCAAGGTTCAGGGCAATCCCTTCGTGGTGATGGACGGCACCGGCGTGTTCAAGTTCGCCGTCGGCGTGCTGGACTCGATCGTGGAGGAAACGCTGGCAGCCAATAATATGGAGAAATCCGACATCGACTGGCTGGTGCCGCACCAGGCCAACATCCGCATCATCCAGGCCACCGCCAAGAAATTGGGGATGAGCATGGACAACGTGGTCGTTACGGTGGACAAGCACGGCAACACCTCGGCCGCGTCGATCCCCCTGGCGCTGGACGTGGCCGTCCGCGACGGCCGCATCAAGGCCGGCGACACCATCCTGATGGAAGGCATCGGCGGCGGCTTCACCTGGGGTTCCGTGCTGGCCAAGTGGTAGAGAATAAAGAAAATAATTAAGGGTCGAATAATGAAATTCGCATTCGTTTTTCCGGGGCAGGGCTCGCAATCGGTCGGCATGATGCAAGGTTTCGACAAGCTCCCTGCCGTGCGCGACACGTTCGCGGAAGCCGGCGACATCCTCCGGCAGGATTTGTGGGGAATGGTTGCCGACGGCAATGCAGAAGCACTCAATCTTACCGTCAACACCCAGCCGCTGATGCTGACCGCCGGCGTTGCGGTATTCCGCGCCTGGAATGCGCTGCACGGCGCCAAACCCGCCGTGCTGGCCGGCCACAGCCTGGGGGAATATACCGCGCTGGTCGCCTCCGGCGTGCTGTCGTTTGCCGATGCGCTGCCGCTGGTGCGCCTCCGCGCCCAGGCAATGCAGGAAGCGGTGGAGGAGGGCGTGGGAGGCATGGCGGCCATCCTCGGGATCGACGACGAAACCGTGCGCGCGGTCTGTACCGAAGCGGCGCAGGGCGAAGTGCTGGAAGCGGTCAACTTCAATTCGCCCGGCCAGGTCGTGATCGCCGGCCATAAAAGCGCGGTGGAGCGCGGCATGGCGCTGGCGAAAGAAAAGGGCGCGAAACGCGCCTTGCCCCTGCCGGTCAGCGTGCCGTCCCATTGCGCCCTGATGCGCCCGGCGGCGGACGCCCTGGCGCAGCGGTTGCAGTCCATCGCGTTTCAATCCCCGCAGATTCCGGTCATACACAACGCCGACGTCCAGAGCCACGCCGACGAGGGGGCGATCAAGGATGCCCTCGCGCGCCAGCTTTACAGCCCGGTCCGGTGGGTGGAAACCGTCAAGAGCATCGCCGGGCAGGGCATCGCCGCGCTTGCCGAGTGCGGTCCCGGCAAGGTGCTGGCCGGCCTGAACAAGCGCATCGACGGCAACATGCAGGCCTTTGCGCTGGCCGATGAAGCGGCCTTGCACCTGGCGATGGAAACGCTGAAATAAGAGGGGAAAGATAAAATGTTGAACGGACAAATTGCGTTGGTTACCGGTGCCAGCCGCGGCATCGGCCAGGCAGTCGCACTGGAGCTCGGCAAGCAGGGCGCCGTGGTGGTCGGTACCGCCACCAGCCAATCCGGCGCCGACAACATCGGCGCCTACCTGGCCCAGGCTGGCATCAAGGGGACCGGGCTGGCCTTGAACGTCAACGAACCGGCGCAGATCGAGCAGGGACTGCAAGCCATCCGCACCCAATTCGGCGAGATTTCCATCCTGGTCAACAATGCCGGTATTACGCGCGACAACTTGTTGATGCGGATGAAGGAAGAAGAATGGGACGACATCATGGATACCAACCTGAAGTCCGTTTTCCGTTTGAGCCAGGCCGTTTTGCGCGCTATGATGAAGGCGCGCCATGGCCGCATCATCAATATCGCCTCGATCGTCGGGGTGATGGGCAATGCCGGGCAGGCCAACTATGCCGCGGCCAAGGCCGGCATCATCGGTTTCAGCAAGTCGCTGGCGCGTGAAGTCGGCAGCCGCAATATCACGGTCAACTGCGTCGCGCCGGGTTTCATCGACACGGACATGACCCGCGCGCTGAGCGATACACAGCGCGAAGCGTTGCTTGGCAACATCCCCGCCGGACGCCTGGGCACCGTGGACGACATCGCCGCCGCGGTCGCGTTCCTGGCTTCGCCCCAGGCCGGCTATATCACCGGCACGACGCTGCATGTCAACGGCGGCATGGTCATGATTTGATTGGGCAAGCTTTGCCGTTTGGTGAAGCAGGCATTCTTTGGTAAAATGCGTGAGCTTTTTTTATAGCGATCAAGAGAGGGTACTTAGATGGAAAACATCGAACAACGCGTCAAGAAAATCGTTGCTGAACAACTGGGCGTGAACGAAGCCGAAGTAAAAATCGAATCCTCCTTCGTCGACGACCTGGGCGCCGATTCACTGGACACCGTCGAGCTGGTCATGGCGCTGGAAGAAGAATTCAATTGCGAGATTCCTGACGAAGATGCTGAAAAAATCACCACCGTCAAGCAAGCCGTTGATTACATCAATAGCCACCTGAACTAAGCTTTTTCTCCCGCCCGTAACCACTAAATCCAAAATATCGTCAGCTGGAGCCCGTCTTGTCTAAACGCAGAGTGGTCATCACCGGCCTGGGCATCATTTCGCCCGTCGGCAATACTGTCGAGCAAGCTTGGTCGAATATCCTTGCCGGGAAATCCGGGATTTCCCGGATAACCCGGTTCGACGCGTCTACTTTCGCTTCCCAGATTGCCGGCGAAGTGAAAGGTTTTGATGTCACCCAATATATTTCGGCCAAGGATGCGCGTCGTATGGATGTTTTCATCCATTACGGACTCGCTGCCGGGATAGATGCGATCAAGGATTCGGGCTTCGTGGTTACCCCGGAAAACGCCGAGCGCATCGGCGTCAATATCGGCTCCGGCATCGGCGGTCTGCCGATGATCGAGGATACGCACAACACCTACCTGGACGGCGGGGCGCGCAAGATTTCCCCGTTCTTTATTCCGGGCACGATCATCAACATGATCTCGGGCAACCTGTCCATCATATATGGCCTGAAAGGCCCGAACCTGGCCATGGTCACGGCCTGCTCCACGGCGACGCACTGCATCGGCGATTCCGCCCGCATGATCGAATACGGCGATGCCGACATCATGGTTGCCGGCGGCGCGGAATCCACCGTAACCCCGTTGGCGATTGGCGGTTTCGCCTCGGCGCGTGCCCTCAGTACGCGCAACGACGACCCTGAAACCGCGAGCCGTCCATGGGATACCGGCCGGGATGGCTTCGTGTTGGGTGAAGGCGCCGGCGTGCTGGTGCTTGAGGAATACGAACACGCCAAGGCCCGCGGCGCGAAAATTTACGCGGAATTGCCCGGTTTCGGCATGAGCGCCGACGCCAACCACATGACCGCCCCGTGCGAAGACGGCAGCGGCGCCGCCCGTTGCATGGCGAATGCCCTGCGCAACGCCGGCGTGGCGCCCGACCAGATCGATTACATCAATGCCCACGGCACCTCGACGCCCCTGGGCGATCTCGCCGAAACCAAGGCGATGAAGCTGTGCTTCGGCGATCACGCCAGGAAACTCGCGGTCAATTCGACAAAATCCATGACCGGTCATCTGCTGGGTGCGGCAGGCGGCGTGGAGGCGGTGTTTTCGGCGTTGAGCGTCTATCATCAGATTTCCCCGCCGACGATCAATATTTTCGAGCAGGATCCGGAATGCGATCTGGACTACGTCCCGAACGCGGCGCGTGAAATGAAAATCGGTGCGGCAATTTCCAATTCCTTCGGATTTGGCGGCACCAACGGCACCCTGGTGTTCCGCAAGATCTGATCTCCGGCCACGGCAGGCTGTGCCCGTCATCCCGCTCCCCGGCGCGCCCGACCTGCTCAGCCTCCATGCGGCGAACCCGCGGCGTTATCCCTTTTTGCTGCAAACCTTGGGGTGCGGCGGGTGGGATATCCTCTTCGCTTTTCCCCAACGAAAAATCCTCCTGGACGACCTCGCCGGACAGGAAAAACCGTTTCTTGCCGCACTGGACGAGGAATGGAGGAAAAACCGGCATTTGACGCAACCCGCCGAGTCCAGCCTGCCGTTTCATGGTGGCTGGTTCGTCTATCTCGGCTATGAGCTGCTGCATCAGCTGGAACCCGCCGTCGCGCCGAAGCCGCTGAAAAACGGGTTTCCGCTGGCCGCGCTGATCCGCATCCCCGCCGCCGTGATGGTCAACCGGGCCGACAGCCGGACTTTCCTGTTTGCGGAAGAATCCTCCGCCCACCTCCTGGAGTCCTTGCGCGCCGACCTGAACGCGCCAAGCGGCTTCGCCCCCCAGCCGGTGAAACTGGAAACGCTCGAAGAAGAAGGCGATCAGGTCTTTCTGGACGGGGTAGAGCGGATCAAGCGCTATATCCGTGAAGGCGACGTGTTCCAGGTCAATCTCGCCCGCCGATGGCGCGCAAAAATCGCCGCCGGCAACCGGGCCGCCGACGTGTATGCCGGCTTGCGCCAGAAGAACCCCGCGCCGTTTTCAGGAATCGCCGACTTCGGCAAGCATCAGATCATCAGTTCCTCGCCGGAAAGGCTGATGCGGGTGCGCGACGGCGTGATCGAGACGCGGCCCATCGCCGGCACGCACCCGCGCGCGCCATCGCCCGAGGATGACGATCGGCTGCGCCGCGAGCTGATCGCCAGCCAGAAGGAGCGCGCCGAACACATCATGCTGGTGGACCTCGAACGCAACGACCTGGGGCGGGTGTGCGAGCCGGGTAGCGTCGAGGTGGACGAACTGATGGCGGTAAGCAGCTATACGCACGTCCACCATATCGAGTCGGGCGTGCGCGGGCGTTTGCGCGAAAACGCCTCGCCCGCTGATATCCTGCGTGCCCTGTTCCCCGGCGGCACCATCACCGGCTGCCCCAAGGTGCGCACCATGCAGATCATCCAGGAACTCGAGGCCACGCCGCGCCGCGCCTACACCGGCAGCATGGGCTACCTCAATCTCGACGGCAGCATGGACCTCAACATCCTGATCCGCAGCTTCATGCTCGACGGCGACGAACTCACCTTCAAGGCCGGCGCCGGAATCGTCGCTGATTCGGAGCCCTTGCGCGAACTCGCCGAGACCCGCGCCAAGGCCAAGGGCTTGCTTCGGGCGCTGGGGGCGTGATGGTGCTGGTCAATGGATTGGCGACCGAATCCGTCCGCATTTTCGACCGGGGGCTGACGTACGGCGACGGGGTATTCCGCACGCTGCCGGTGCGGGCTGGCCGCCCGTTGTGCTGGCGGCTGCATTATGACAAGCTATGCGCGGACTGTGCCGCGCTTGGCATCGAATGTCCGCCGGAAGATCGCCTGATCGGGGAAGTGGGCCGGGTGATCGAGGCAAGCCCAGACTGCGTGCTGAAAATTATCGTGACGCGAGGCGAGGGTCTCCGTGGTTACGCCGTTACCGCGGGCGCGGAGCCGACGCGCATTTTGACGACGAGTCCGCTGCCGCAGTACCCGGCAACCTGGTTTGCCGACGGCATCAGAATGCACTTGTGCTCCACCCGGCTGGCGATCCAGCCCAGGCTGGCCGGGGTCAAGCATCTCAACCGCCTGGAAAACGTGCTGGCGCGGCGGGAATGGACGGACCCGGCGATTGCCGAAGGGCTGTTGCTCGATATGGGCGGCAACGTTATCGAAGGAACCATGTCCAATTTATTGATATTGCAGGGAACAACGCTGCTCACCCCGGACCTGAGCCGTTGCGGCGTGGCCGGTGTGCAGCGGGCGCGCATCATGGCGCTGGCCGGGGAGCTTGGTTTGGCGGCAAAAGTCGAAAACCTGTCGCTCGCCCAACTGCAGGAGGCTGACGAGGTCGCCCTGTGCAACAGCGTGATCGGCGCGTGGCAGGTCAGGGAACTGGCCGGGAAAGTGTGGCGGGGCGGAAGTCTGGCAACGCGTTTGAGGAAATTGCTGGATGATCGGACTCATTAAACACACCATTGGCGCACTCGCACTGCTGGCCGCGCTCGCAGCGGGCTGGATGGGCTATTTCGCTTACATGCCGGTGCAATTGCCGCAGACGCCTTATGAATTCACCCTCAAGCACGGCAGCAGCCTGCGCAGCATTGCCAGGCAGTTCCGCACGGAAAGTTTGCTGACGGAGCCCTGGAGTTTTATCGTCCTGGTGAAGCTGTTTGGCAAGGAAGGCGAGATCAAGGCGGGCAATTACGAACTCGATCGTGAAATCACTCCGCTTCAACTGGTTCGCAAAATCACCCTGGGCGATGTCAGCCAAAGTGAAATGGTGTTCATCGAAGGCTGGAATTTCAGGCAGATGCGCAAAGCGCTGGACGAGCATCCGGCGGTCAGGCACGACACGGCCGGTTTGAGCGAGCGGGATTTGATGAGGCTCCTGGACATGCCGGAAAGCAGTGCCGAAGGCTTGTTTTTCCCCGACACCTATTATTTCAGCAAGGGGATGAGCGACTTGTCGGTGCTGAAGCGCGCCCACCAGATCATGGGGCAGCGGCTGGCCGAGGCTTGGCGGGGACGCGCGCCGAATCTGCCCTATGCCACGCCCTACGAGGCGCTGACCATGGCGTCCATCGTTGAAAAAGAAACCGGCAGATCGAGCGAGCGGCCGATGATTGCCGCGGTCTTCCTTAATCGCCTGCGCATCGGGATGCGCCTGCAGACCGATCCGACCGTCATTTACGGGCTGGGAGACGGTTACGACGGTAACCTGCACAAGAAAAACCTGACCACCGACAGTGCCTATAACACCTACACCCGCGCCGGACTGCCGCCGGGACCCATCGCCATGCCGGGTTGGGCTTCGATCCAGGCGGCATTGCACCCGGCCGATACGCAGGCGCTGTATTTCGTGAGCAGGGGCGACGGAACGCATCATTTTTCGCGCAGCCTGGACGAGCATAACCAGGCCGTGAGTAGCTACCTGAAAACCATCCGTAGAAACAAGATTAATTAATTATCGCAATATTATGAATACAATAACAAAAAATGCGAAGTTCATCACGCTTGAAGGGGTCGATGGGGCAGGAAAGAGCACCCATCTGAACTGGCTGGCGGAGCGCCTGCGCAGCCAAGGCAAACCGGTTCTGGTCACCCGCGAACCCGGAGGCACGCCGCTAGGGGAGGCTCTGCGCGAGTTGCTGCTGCATCAGGCCATGCACCTGGAAACCGAGGCGCTGCTGATGTTCGCGGCGCGGCGCGAGCACCTGGACAAGGTGATCCTGCCGGCGCTTGCGCAAGGCACCTGGGTGATCTCGGACCGTTTCACCGACGCCAGTTTTGCTTACCAGGGCGGAGGCCGGGGACTGGACGAAGCCCGGCTGCAAATTCTGGAGCAATGGGTGCAGAAGGACTTGCAGCCGGACTTGACCCTGCTGTTCGACGTGCCGCTTGAAATCAGCCGGC
>JAQTMN010000043.1 GCA_028714315.1 Sulfuricella sp.
CCTGGCGCCGCGTCAAGCATCCGTCCGAAGTGCTGGCGGTGGGCGATGAAGTCGAAGCCGTGGTGCTCAAGTTCGACCAGGAGAAGAACCGCGTTTCGCTGGGCGTCAAGCAGCTGGGCGACGACCCGTGGGTCAACCTGTCCCGCCGCTATCCGCAGAGCACCCGTCTGTTCGGCAAGGTGACCAACCTGACCGACTACGGCGCGTTCGTCGAGATCGAGCAGGGCATCGAAGGTCTGGTGCACGTCTCCGAAATGGACTGGACCAACAAGAACGTGCATCCGGGCAAAGTGGTACAGCTCGGCGACGAAGTCGAAGTCATGATCTTGGAAATCGACGAAGATCGCCGCCGCATCTCGCTCGGCATGAAGCAGTGCAAATCCAATCCGTGGGACGATTTCGCCGCCAGCCACAAGAAGGGCGATAAGGTGCGCGGCCAGATCAAGTCGATCACCGACTTCGGCGTGTTCATCGGCCTGCCCGGCGGCATCGACGGTCTGGTTCACCTGTCCGACCTGTCCTGGAACATGCCCGGCGAAGAAGCCGTGCGCAACTACAAGAAGGGCGACGAAGTCGAGGCCATGGTGCTGGCGATCGACGCCGAGCGCGAGCGCATTTCCCTCGGCGTCAAGCAGATGGAAGGCGATCCGTTCAACAACTACGTGGCCACCAACGACAAGGGCAGCATCGTCAAGGGTATCGTCAAATCCGCCGATGCCAAGGGCGCGGTGATCGCGCTCGACACCGAAGTCGAAGGCTATTTGCGCGCCTCCGAAGTGTCGCGCGACCGCGTCGAGGACATCCGTACCCACCTCAAGGAAGGCGACGAAGTCGAAGCCAAGATCATCAACGTCGACCGCAAGAACCGCAATATCAACTTGTCCATCAAGGCCAAGGATATGGCGGACGAGGCTGATGCGATGCAGAAGCTTGCCACCGACAACAGCGGTGCCGCCAGCGGCACCACCAACCTCGGCGCGCTGCTGAAGGCCAAGATGGATACGCGGCAAACCGGCCAATAATAATTCCAAGCCGAGGTCAAAAGGTCATGACAAAATCTGAGCTGATATCCAAGCTGGCAATGCGTTACCCGCAGCTGGTGACCAAGGACGCGGAGCTGGCTGTGAAAACGATCCTCGATGCGATGGCGCTGAGCTTGTCTCAGAGCGAGCGCATCGAGATCCGGGGGTTCGGCAGTTTCAGCCTGAACTACCGTCCCCCCAGAGTCGGCCGCAATCCGAAGACCGGCGGCAAGGTGAACGTACCGGAGAAGTACGTGCCACACTTCAAGGCCGGCAAGGAACTGCGCGAGCGGGTTGACGCCATTTAACCCGGCCAGTCTGGATACTGACCAACCGGAAACCACGGCGGCATAATCGAAAGATCATGCCGCCTTTTTCTTGGTTTTTTCGACCGATTTCGGAGTAACTCAAAATGCGCTACCTGTCCTGGCTGCTCGGGCTAGCCCTGTTTCTGGCGACCCTGGGGTTCGCGGTGAAGAACAGCGATGCCGTCGTCGTCCATTATTATCTGGGCTACCAATGGCAGGCGTCGCTGGTTCTGGTGATCCTGGTTTTTCTTTGCGTCGGCGTCGCGATTGGCGTCGGCGCCAGCCTGGGATTCATTTTCCGCCAGCGGCGCGAGATTCTCTCGCTCAAGCGGGAAATGCGCGCCAGGGCGCAGGCACAGGACGTGAAAGGCGAGGGTTGAGCCGCTGCACGGCCCTCCATAAAAAATAATGGAATTCGAATACTGGTGGCTGCTGGTTATCCCGCTGTTTTTCGCCCTGGGCTGGATGGCGGCGCGGATCGACATTAACCATGTGATGTCGGAATCGCGCCGGCTTCCCGCGTCCTACTTCCAGGGGCTGAACTTCCTGCTCAACGAGCAGACCGACAAGGCGATCGAGGCGTTCATCGAGATCGCCAAGGCCGACACCGAAACGGTCGAGCTGCAATTCGCCCTGGGCAGCCTGTTCCGGCGGCGCGGCGAGGTCGAGCGGGCGATCCGCATGCACCAGAGCCTGCTAGAGCAGCGCGATCTGGACGACGAGAAAAAACTCACGGCGATGAACGAGTTGGGGCAGGACTACCTGAAGGCGGGGCTACTCGACCGTGCCGAACAGGTGTTCAGCGAATTGCAGCAAACCCGTTACTCCAGCGGCGCGCTGAAATACCTGCTGGAAATCTACGTGCTGGAAAAAGACTGGATGAAGGCGGTCGAGGCGGCGCGCCGGCTGGGCGAGATCTCGTCGCGCTCCTACCAGGTCGAGATCGCCCATTTTTTCTGCGAGCTGGCCGCCAGCGAAATCGCCCATTCCGACCATGCCGCTGCGCGTGGGCATTTGAATGACGCCCTGCAGGCGAACCGCGACAGCGTACGCGCCAACATCCTGCTGGGCGACATCGAGGTGGCCGAGGGCCGGCATGACGGCGCGATCCAGTACTGGAAGCGGGTGGAAACGCAAAACCCGGCGCATCTTTCCCTGGTGGCCGAGCGGCTGTTGAACAGCCACCGCATGCTCGACCGCTTCGCCGAAGGGCTGGAACTGTTGCGCGGCTATCTGGCGCGCTACGGTTCGCTGGACATGCTCAACGTGATTTTCCAGGCGGTGCTGGAAACCGAAGGGCCCCAGGTGGCTTACCGCCTGGCGCGCGACGAACTGCGGCGCAATCCCAGTATGCGCGGCCTCGACCGGCTGCTGGAAGCGCAGCTGATGGAAGCGCCCGCCGAGCGCCGACAGGATATGCAGCTGGTGCACAACCTGATCCACCAGCATTCCGCCGGGCTGGCTTTGTATCGCTGCGAGAAGTGCGGCTTCCGGGCGCGCCAGTATTTCTGGCACTGTCCGGCCTGCGGCAAGTGGGAAACCTACCCGCCGCGGCGCAGCGAAGAGACCGAAATATTGGTGAAAGCCAGTTTGCAGGATTTGATGTAGAAACAAATTTTGAGTTTTGAATTAAAGGTGCCGCGCAGGCGCGGCAAAAATTGGCTGATTGGCACGAAATGAATGAACCCAGAATAATCGTCGCACTGGATTTTGCCACCCAGGCGGAGGCGCTGGCTCTGGTCGAAAGGCTCGATCCGGCGCTGTGCCGGCTCAAGGTCGGCAAGGAAATGTTCACCGCCGCCGGTCCGGCGCTGGTGGAATCTCTCCGGCAGCGCGGCTTCGAAGTGTTTCTCGATCTCAAGTTTCACGACATTCCGAATACCGTGGCGGCCGCCTGCAGAGCAGCGGCGAAGCTCGGAGTGTGGATGGTGAATGTCCATGCGCTGGGCGGACGCCGTATGATGGAGGCCGCGCGTGAGGCGCTGGAAGGCGTAGCCCAACGTCCCAGACTGATCGCGGTGACGGTGCTGACCAGCATGGGCCAGGCGGATCTGAATGAGGTAGGACTCGCCGGCGAACCGCGCGAAACCGTGCTGCGCCTGGCACAGCTGGCTGAATCCAGCGGTCTGGATGGCGTGGTGTGCTCGGCCCAGGAGGCGCCGCTGCTGCGCCAGGCGCGGGGAACCGGCTTCTGCCTGGTGACGCCCGGCATTCGCCCCGCCGCGGCGAGCCGGGACGACCAGGTGCGCATCGTCACGCCCGCCGAAGCGATCCGCCTCGGCTCCGATTATCTGGTGATCGGCCGGCCCATTACCCAGGCCGCCGATCCCGTGCAGGCTCTACAGCAAATCAACCTTGAAATTAACGGAGTAACCCGATGAAAGTAAGCGTGATCGGCACAGGCTATGTCGGCCTGGTGACAGGCACGTGCCTGGCGGAAGTGGGCAACGACGTGCTTTGTCTGGACGTGGATGCCAACAAGATCAATATCCTCAAGCAGGGGGGCATCCCGATTTACGAGCCGGGCCTGGAAGACATGGTCAGGCGCAACGTGGAGGCGGGCCGGCTGCGCTTCACGACCGACGTGGCCGAAAGCGCGAAACACGGCGTGATCCAGTTCATCGCCGTCGGCACCCCGCCGGACGAGGACGGCTCGGCCGATTTGCAGTACGTGGTCGCGGCCGCCCGCGCCATCGGCCAGAGCATGCAGGAATACAAGGTGATCGTCGATAAGTCCACCGTGCCGGTGGGCACCGCCGAAAACGTGCGCGCCGCGGTGCAGGAGGAACTCGGCAAACGCGGTGCCGAGCTCGAATTCAGCGTCGCTTCCAATCCCGAATTCCTGAAGGAAGGTGCGGCGGTAGACGATTTCATGCGTCCGGACCGCATCGTGCTGGGGGCGGACGACGAGCGCGCAGTGCAGTTGATGCGCACGCTCTACGCGCCTTTCAACCGCAACCACGACCGCCTGATCATCATGGACGTCAAGTCGGCCGAACTGACCAAATACGCCGCCAACGCCATGCTCGCCACGCGCATCTCGTTCATGAACGAACTCGCCCTGCTGGCCGAGAAAATGGGCGCGGACATCGAACACGTGCGCTGCGGCATCGGTTCCGACCCGCGCATCGGCTATCACTTCCTGTATGCCGGTTGCGGCTACGGCGGCTCGTGCTTTCCCAAGGACGTGCAGGCCTTGCAGCGCACCGCGACGGAATACGGCAGCGAGCTGCGCATTCTGAATGCCGTTGAAACGGCCAACAACCGCCAGAAAGAAGTGCTGCTCGACAAGATCACGGCCCGGTTCGGCGACGACTTGAGCGGCAGGAACATCGCCCTGTGGGGCCTTGCGTTCAAGCCCGATACCGACGACATGCGCGATGCGCCCAGCCGGGTGCTGATCAAGGGGCTGTGGGCGCGCGGTGCGACCGTGACCGCTTACGATCCGGTGGCGGCACATGAAACCCGGCGCATCTTCGGCGACGACCCCCGCCTGAAACTGGCGGATACCCCCCTGGAAGCGCTGGAAGGCGCGGACGCCATGGTCATCGTGACCGAATGGAAGGTGTTCCGTGCCCCCGATTTCGCCGTGCTCAAAGCCAAACTCAAGAATCCGGTGATTTTCGACGGCCGCAACCTGTATGACCCGAAAGACGTGCGGGCGCAGGGGATCGAGTATTTCGCGATCGGGCGTTTGTAAAAGCGAATAACCGCAAAGGCGCGAAGGCGCAAAGATGGCGCGGTTTGCCCTTCCTTTGCGCCTTCGCGCCTTTGCGGTGGGAAATATATTCAAATGAACTTACCTAACTTCGAAAACGCTCGCGTCTTGATCGTCGGCGACATCATGCTCGACCGCTACTGGTTTGGCGAGGTGAGCCGGATTTCACCCGAGGCGCCGGTGCCGGTGGTGCATGTCGGTCGCACCGAGGAGCGGCCGGGCGGCGCCGCCAACGTGGCGCGCAACGCCGCGGCGCTGGGCGCCAGGGTTTCCCTGCTGTCCGTGGCGGGCAATGACGAGGCGGGCGACAGTCTGGCCCGGCTGTTGCACAACGAGCGTGTTCATGTGGTGCTGCACCGCGATGCGGGTCTCGATACCACCATCAAGCTGCGCGTGATCGGACGGCAGCAGCAACTGCTGCGCATCGATTTCGAAACCTCGCCGAGCCACGAAGTGCTGCTCAGCAAGCTGGCGGATTTCGAGAAAATGCTGACCGACGCCGATGTGGTGATTCTGTCCGATTACGGCAAGGGCGGCCTGACCCATATCCGCCGGATGATCGAACTGGCCAACGCGATGCACAAGCCTGTCCTGGTCGATCCCAAGGGCGACGATTACGACCGCTACCGGGGTGCCACTCTGCTTACGCCCAATCGCGGCGAATTCCGCGAAGTGGCGGGAAGCTGGAAAAGCGACGAGGAACTGGCCGTCAAGGCGCAGCAGCTGCGCCGCGAACTCGGGCTTGAAGCGCTTCTGGTGACCCGCAGCGAGGAAGGCATGACGCTTTATCGTGACGAAGGCGTCGTGCACGAGCCGGCCCTGGCGCGCGAGGTATTTGACGTGAGCGGCGCGGGCGACACCGTGATCGCGACCCTGGGCGTGATGCTGGCGGGCGGCGCCGGTTTGCCGGAAGCGGTGCGGGTTGCCAATCTGGCGGCGGGCATCGTGGTCGGCAAGCTGGGCACGGCGGTGGTGCAACGCGAAGAATTATTCAGTAATCAGTAATCAGTTGTCAGTTGTCAGTTGTCAGCGCGAGCTCCGCTTTTACTGAAAACTGACGACTGCAAACCGAAAACTGAAAACTGAAAACTTAAAGGAAAAAACCATGCAATACATCGTCACCGGCGCCATGGGCTTCATCGGCGCCAATATCGTCAAGGGTCTCAACGACCGCGGCGTCACCGACATCATCGCGGTGGACAACCTGAAAAAGGCCGACAAGTTCAAGAACCTGGTGGACTGCGAGATCACGGATTACCTCGACAAGGAAGACTTCCTCGACCTGCTGCTCGACGGCGCGTTCGATGGCGACGTGGCCGCCGTGTTCCACGAGGGCGCTTGCTCCGACACCATGGAGACCGACGGCCGCTACATGATGGAAAACAACTACCGCTACACGGTTTCGCTGCTGGATTACTGCCAGAACGAGGATGTGCCCTTCCTGTACGCCTCATCCGCCAGCGTCTACGGCGGCGGCACGGTGTTCAGCGAGTCGCGCGAGCATGAAGGGCCGCTCAACGTCTACGGCTACTCCAAGTTTCTGTTCGACCAGTACGTGCGCCGCATGTGGCATCGCAAGACCGCGCAGATCGTCGGCTTCCGCTACTTCAACGTCTACGGCCCGCGCGAGCAGCACAAGGGGCGCATGGCCTCGGTCGCCTTCCATTTCTTCAACCAGTTCCAGGCCGAGGGTAAGGTCAAGCTGTTCGAAGGATGCGACGGCTATGCCAACGGCGAGCAGCGGCGCGATTTCGTGTCGGTGGAGGACGTGCTCAAGGTCAACATGTGGTTCCTCGACCATCCCGAGCAATCCGGCATCTTCAACCTCGGCACCGGCAGCAGCCAGACTTTCAACGACGTCGCGGTGGCCGCGGTGAACGCCTGCCGCAAGGCTAAAGGCGAAGGCGCTCTTTCCCTGAACGAAATGCGGGCGCAGGGTCTGATCGAATATGTGACCTTCCCCGAAGCGCTCAAGGGCAAGTACCAGAGTTTTACCCAGGCGGACATTTCCGCGTTGCGCGCGGCGGGCTATGCTGAACCGTTCCTGACGGTGGAGCAGGGCGTGGAGCGTTATGTGGGGCATCTGCGTCAGCGCGCGTAGCCGCCATGGCTGTCCGCTGTGCCTGCCTCGCATCTGTTGATCCTGGCGGGGACTGTAGAGGAAGAAAGTGAGCGGGGCATTGTCTGAGATCGGGATAGGGCTGATTCCGCGGTGGGCGGTGGATTTGCATGCGGCCGCCCTGGCGGTGCTGGACGAGGACGGAGCGATATCCGAAGCCAATCGGGGTTTTGCCGCTATGTTCGCTCCAAACGGGGAGGCGGTGCGCCTGGCCAAACCCGACCTGTCCGTGCTGAAGGAAGCGGCGGCGGGCGCTGATGGACGAATCTTCGCTGGAGCGATCGTTTTCTCCAGCCCGAAGGGAGGCTGGGACGGCGTTTCCGGTGCGATCTACCGCGTCGGCGCTGGGCTGCTGGTCGTCGCCGAACCAACGGCTTCGGCCTACCCCCAGCTCAATGGCGAGATCGAGCGGCTCTCGCGGGAACTCGAAGAAACCCGGCGCGACCTGACGCGCCGCAATCAGTCGTTGCAAAATGCGCTGGAACAAATCGAGGCGCTCAAGCGCCAGGATACGCTCACCGGCCTCGCCAACCGCCAGTGCCTGGACGAGCGCATCAACCAGGAAATCGGCCGCTGGGAGCGATATCGCAGGCCGCTCGGTCTGGTGTTGATGGAGATGGACGATTTTGGCGGCGTGAACGAAAGCTACGGCCGCGAAGCGGGCGACGAACTGCTGCGCCACGTGGCGACGATCCTCGGCCAGACGGTGCGCACCACCGACCTGGTAGCGCGCTACGGCGGCCTGGAGTTCGCCGTGCTGCTGCCGGAAACCAATGAAATGGGGGCGCTGATCGTGGCCGAGCGCCTGCGCATGGAGCTGGAAAGCCAGATCATCCTGCCCATGGTGCGGCCGCTCACCGCCAGCTTCGGCGTCGCCATGCTGCTGCCGGAGGAAGGCCGCCAGGAATTCTGCGCGCGGGCCGGCCGCGCGGTCGGCTACTCGAAAAAGAATGGCCGGAATTGCGTTACCATGGCGGGCGTGATCGGCGAATGCGATCAGCTTTATCAAGCGGCGACGAACGAAGGAACGGATCATGTTTAAGAGCATCGAGGATTTTGTCGGCAACACGCCTTTGGTCAAATTGAAGCGCCTGCCGGGAAATACGAGCAACACCGTGCTGGTCAAGCTGGAAGGCAACAATCCGGCCGGCTCGGTGAAGGACCGGCCGGCGCTGGCCATGATCAAGCAAGCCGAGGCGCGCGGCGAGATCAAGCCGGGCGATACCCTGATCGAAGCTACCAGCGGCAACACCGGCATCGCCCTGGCGATGGCTGCGGCGATGCGCGGCTACAGGATGGTGCTGGTCATGCCCGAGCACATGAGCGTGGAGCGGCGCCAGGTGATGCGCGCTTTCGGCGCCGAGATCGTGCTGACGCCGAAGCAAGGCAGCATGGAAGCGGCGATCGACACGGCCAACCGGATGCATGCCGAAGGGCGCGGCGTGATTCTCGACCAGTTCTCCAATCCGGACAATCCGCTGGCGCATTACGAGAGCACCGGGCCGGAAATCTGGCGCGACACGGCGGGGACGATCACCCATTTCGTCAGCAGCATGGGCACCACCGGAACGATCATGGGCTGCTCGCGCTACCTCAAGGAGCAGAACCCGCAGGTGCAGATCGTCGGCGTCCAGCCGTCGGAGGGCTCGCAGATTCCGGGCATCCGCAAGTGGCCGCAGGCCTACCTGCCGAAAATTTGCGACTTCACGCGAATCGACCGCATGATCGAAGTCGGCCAGCAGGAAGCGGAAGATACCACGCGGCGACTTGCGGCGGAGGAAGGCATCTTCGCCGGCATCTCGTCCGGCGGCGCGCTGGCCGCGGCGCTCAGGCTGTCGGCCGAAGTCCGGGACGCGGTGATCGTGTCCATCGTGTGCGATCGGGGCGACCGTTACCTCTCCACTGGGGTGTTTCCCGCCTAGGGAAATGCTGATCAAGTCTTTTTCGTCGTTCCCGCGAAGGCGGGAACCCAGTCAAATCAAAACCCTGGATCCCCGCCTTCGCGGGGATGGCGACTTATTCAGCGTTTCCCTAGCAAAAAGCCCCGAAAATGCGCATTCCCGAGCAGGCGGGAATCCAGATGCCTGGCAATCCTGACGTTTCATGACGTTGAGCTGTTTTCTTCTTGTTTAATATCAGGTTCCGCGCTATATTCAATCCTTGTTGCATTTATATGACGAGTTGCCGGCTACGCCGTTTTGGCATATTCGAACGCCTTGGAGCCTGTCGGACTTGAAGAATCGAAGCGCAGCGGGTCAAGCAGGCAAGCCGCGAAGCGGCTGCTCGCAAAATTCGGCCAGGCGGATTTGCAGCCGATTCCCTTCAAGTCTGACAGGCTCCAAGACATTGGGTCTTCGGTAAAAACGTGAGCGAACAGACAGCAGCATGAAGGCTGGATATTTTAATTCCCGTTATGTGCACGGGTCCTGGCTTGGCTTGGCCCTGCTGCTGTTCGCGCCGCGCTTGCTGGCGCTGGGGCTGGGCGAGCTGGGCATCAGCTCGAAACTGGGCGAGCCGTTCAGCGGCAGAATCCCGCTGGTGACGAGTCCTGGCGAACCGCTAGACCCAGCCTGCTTCCGAGTGGTGGCCGAGCCGGCACCCGAGGACGGCGTTCCTCTCCTGCGCCACGGTATCATCTCCCTGGAAAGCGGCAACGGCAAATCTTTTCTCCGCATAACCAGCCGGGACCGGGTCAACGAATTGATGCTCAAGGTCCTGGTCAGGGTCGGCTGCCAGAACGATTTGCTGCGCGAGTATATGGTGCTGCTCGACATGCCGGATGCTTCCCGGCAGATGGAAAACAATGTTCAGGCCGGACCGCCGCAGGAGCCCGCCGTGGCGAAATCTCCGGCTCCAGTTCCGGAGAGTGGCGCCGTGGATTGGGAGTTCATGGGGGACGAAGGCCTGGCTGGCCTCGCCGCGAAGATTTACCCCCACAGTGCAAGCATGCAAGGAAAGTTTGTCCGGCAAGTGGTGGCCGCCAATCCCGCCGTCTTCGCCGGGCGCGACCCTGCCGCTGTTTTGCCGGCGGGAACGGTGGTGCGTTTGCCCGCTCTGAAAAAGCTGGCCCGGTCCGCCGCGCCGGCACCGATTGCCCAAACGGCTGGTGTGCAGGCGGCGCAAGCCGCCGTCCCCGTTGCGGCACGTGCCAGCCGCAAAAAAAGAGTCGCCGCGAACGATGAAGGTGTGCGCCTCAAACTGAGCACGGGCGATCTGGATGCCTCGCCGGTCGGACAGGTCAGCGAAGGGCAGCGTGCGATATTGCGGGAGAAGCAGCGCCTGCTGATGGATATCGACGACATGGCGGCCTTCAATTTGTCTCAGGGGCAGCGCTTGAAAGACCTGGAGGCGCGCATCGAGGACCTCCAGGCAAAGCTCGAGGGGATGGAGCGGCAGCGCCTGAATCTCGCGGCGGCGCCGGGCGTGATGGCGGTATCTTCGCAGAAAGCGCCGGCGCCGGGGCCTGCCGCGGCTCTCGCCGAAAATTTGGCGGTGGTTGCCGGCGGCGGGTTGATGCTCGCGGCAGTTTCATTCTGGCTCTACCGAAAACGCCGGAGGAAAGCCGCGGCGGAATGGGAGGAAGTGCAGGGCGAGATCCCGGCGGAGAATGAACCGACGCTGCCGGCGCGGGTGGCCATGCCTGACGCGGCAATGCCGGCTTCGGCGCCTCCGCCCGATGCGGAACCCGCCGTCCCCGACGCCACGCGAACGTCGGAGGATTCGGGTGCAAAGCAGCATGCCGGGCAAGCCGACGCGTCCTCCTATGAAGTGTTGCTGAGGTCCCTGACCGGCGAAGATTCGTCCATTTCCGCGCATAGCATCGAGAGCACCGTGGAAGAGGCGGAAATCTACCTCGCCCTGGGTGAAAACGAGAAAGCGATAGAGACGCTGCTGCAGGACATCGAAGCCCATTCCGGGGCGAACATCTATCCCTGGATCAAATTGCTGGATATCTATCGTCAGGGCGGCCGCCAGCAGGAATTCGAGACATTGGCGCAACGGCTCAATCAGAACTTCAATATCGTCGCGCCGATTTGGTCGGGAGCGGTTGACGGCGGCTCGCTTCGCAGCCTGGAGTGCTTCCCCCACCTGACGGCGAAGATCATGTCCCTGTGGGGTGGTTCGGAATGCCTGGATTATCTGTACCATCTCCTGCGCAGCAACCGGGACGGAAAACGCCTTGGGTTCGCGCCGGAGGTGATCGATGAAATCCTGGCCCTGTGCACGGTGCTGGAGATCGAGCTGGGCCTGAAGCCGGTTGCGCCCGCATCCGGCGTCGGATTGGCGGAGTTGGTCCCGGTGCCTCCGCGCAATGGCGGACCGGCGGAAATCAGCCCAAGCACGGGGGAACCGCCGGGTTCGCCCAACGTGGTCGAGTTCAGCTATCCCGAGGAAAAAACGGCGGATAAAACTTTCCACCCCAACTTCGATCTGCGCTCCGAACTGGAGAAGCTGCATCCCAGCCTCATCGAAAAGATTGCCGAACAATGGGGCAAACCCGGTTGCCTCGTCTACCTGAACAAACTTGTCGGTGGCTACCTCGACCATCGCCTCGCCTTCGAGCCAGCCATTACAGAGGAATTGAAGCTGCTCTGCGCCATGGCGGAAATGGAAGAGCACGAAGACATTTGGCGATTCCTGGATGCTCCCCTCCGGCGGGGCTGAGCGTCCTGCCCCCGCATTCCGGTTTTTTCCGGCTCTACCCGCAGGCAGCGCGATCGGTTAGAATCGCGCAATCTTATCGGCTCTGAGTAAAATATCGTGGTTAACGTGCGGAAGCGCCTGAAGTGATCCCCGTCCTGGTATTCGATATCGAAACCGTTCCCGATATCGAAGGATTGCGCAAAATCAACGGGCTGGGTAACGAGATCGTCCCCGAGCAGGTTGCGGAGCTCGCCTTCCATCAGCGCCGCCAGGTGAACGGCAGCGATTTTCTGCCGCTGCATGTGCAACGTGTGGTGGCGATTTCCTGCGCGCTGCGCGAGCGCGACCAGTTCAGGATATGGTCGCTCGGCGGCCCGGAAGACGGCGAGGCCGAACTGATCCGCCGCTTCTTCGAAGGCATCGAAAAATACACCCCGCAGATCGTGTCCTGGAACGGCGGCGGCTTCGACCTGCCGGTGCTGCATTACCGTGCCATGGTTCACGGCATCCAGGCGCCGCGCTACTGGGACATGGGCGAGGACGACCGCGAATTCAAGTGGAACAACTACATCAGCCGTTACCACACCCGCCACCTCGACCTGATGGACCTGCTCGCCCTCTACCAACCCCGGGCCAACGCGCCGCTCGACCAGGTCGCCCAGCTGATCGGGCTGCCCGGCAAGCTCGGCATGGACGGCTCCAAAGTGTGGGACGCTTTCCAGAGCGGGGAGATCGACGGCATCCGCAACTATTGCGAGACCGACGTCGCCAACACCTATCTGGTCTATCTGCGTTTCCAGCTGATGCGCGGCGCGCTGACGGCGGAGTCCTACCAGTCCGAATGCGCCCTGGTGCGCGCCACCCTGTCTAAATCCGAAGCGCCTCATTGGCGGGAGTTCCTGGCGGCTTGGAACTAGGATGGCTTAGCCGCAAAGAGGCACAAAATTCACAAAAGGAAACCCGTTTTTTTTTGCGTCTTTTGTGCTTTTTTGCGGCCAAGATTTTTTTGATCGTTAAACCATGACCATTATCGAATCTCTTGACCATGAAGGGCGCGGCGTCGCCCACGTGGACGGCAAAACCATTTTCATCGAGGGCGCCCTGCCCGGCGAGACGGTGGAGTATTCCACCTACAAGAAAAGGCCCAGCTTCGAGCAGGCGACGGCGACCCGGATCGTCAAGGCCAGCGCCATGCGAGTCGCGCCGCGCTGCGCGAATTTCGGCGTTTGCGGCGGGTGCGGCATGCAGCACCTGGAGGCCGGGGCGCAGGTGGCGGCCAAGCAGCGCGTGCTGGAAGACAACCTGCGCCATATCGGCAAGGTGCGCGCCGAGGAAATCCTGCCCGCCATTTACGGCCCCACCTGGGGCTATCGCCACCGTGCGCGGTTGTCGGTCAAGTACGTGATCAAGAAAGGGTGCGTGCTGGTCGGCTTTCACGAGAAGCGCAGCAGCTTCATCGCCGACATGACGTGCTGCGAAGTGCTGCCGCCCCGCATCTCCGCGTTGCTGGTGCCGCTGCGCGGCCTGGTCGAACAGCTTTCCATCCGCGAGCGCATGCCGCAGGTGGAGATCGCCCTGGGCGAGGACGTGGACGTGCTGGTGCTGCGCATCCTTGACCCCCTGAACGACCGCGACGAGGCGCTGCTCCGGGAATTCGCCGACCGCCATCGGGTCCAGTTCTTCCTCCAGCCGAAAGGGCCGGATACCGCCTACCCGTTCTACCCGCTGGATGCGCCCGATCTCAATTACACCCTGCCCGATTTCGGCATCGTCATGCCCTATCGTCCGACCGAATTCACCCAGGTCAACCCGGCCATCAACCGCGTGCTGGTGCGGCGCGCCATTAATTTGCTGGACCCGAAGCCGGGCGAGCGCATCGCCGACCTGTTTTGCGGATTGGGCAATTTCACTTTACCGATCGCCCGGCGCGGCGCCGATGTGGTGGGGGTGGAAGGCAGCGCAGCCCTGGTGCGCCGGGCGCAGGCCAACGCCGATTACAACGGGCTGACGGCTCGCACCCGCTTCGTCGAGGCGAACCTGTTCGACGAGGGTGTCGCCAGCCTGAAGTCGCTTGGCCATTTCGACAAGATGCTGATCGATCCGCCGCGCGACGGGGCCGCGGAAGTGATCAAGTCGCTGGAAGAGGACGGCCCGCGGCGCATCGTCTACGTATCGTGCAACCCGGCCACGCTGGCGCGCGATGCCGCGGTGCTGGTGAATGTCCAAGGCTATGCGCTGAAGGCCGCCGGTGTGGTCAACATGTTCCCGCACACCGCCCACGTCGAATCCATCGCGCTGTTCGAGAAATAAAAAAAGGCGGCCAGCTCGGCCGCCTTTTTCGTGATCATGGGTTGCGCCTAGTCGCGCTCGCCGGTGAGCGCCATCAACAGGTGCAACAGGTTGACGAACAGGTTGTAGATGTCCAGGTAGATCGCCAGGGTCGCCATGATGTAGTTGGTTTCCCCGCCGGTGACGATGCGGCTCACGTCATACAGGATGTAGCCGGAGAAAATCAGCACCGCGATCGCCGAGATGGTCAGCTGCATTGCCGGAATCTGGAAGAACATGTTGGCCAGCGAAGCAACGATCAGCAGGATCAGCCCGATGAACAGAAACTTGCCGATGTAGCCGAAATCCTTCTTGGTGACCGTGGCGACCGTCGCCAGGCCGAAGAAGATCGCGCCGGTGCCGCCCGCCGCCATCCCGACCACCTGCGCGCCGTTTCTCAAGTGCAGCGCCGCCTGCAGGATCGGGCCGAGCAGCAGCCCGAGGAAAAAGGTCATCGCCAACAGCAGCGCTACGCCGAGGCCATTGTCGCGGTTGGCGTTGATGCCCCAGAATAGGCCGAACATCACTGCCATCATGCCGATGAAGCCCATGAAAGGATGCTGCGCCAGGAAAGAAAAATTCATGCTCAGACCGAGCATCGCACCGATCACCGTCGGGATCATGGAGAGCCCAAGCAGCATGTAGGTGTTGCGCAGAACTTTATTGGACGAGAGTGCAAGATCGCTCGTTTGCGATGTCATCCGCAGTTCAGGTTGCATTTATTTACTCCTTATATCGATGAGACAGGTTCTAAGACTACTCAACTTGGCCCGAAGTTGCAACTTCTGGTCAAGGCAGCGGGCAATCGGTATCATAGCGGCCATCGGAGGTGTGGCCGAGCGGTTTAAGGCAGCAGTCTTGAATTTGTTGTAGGTAGCGTGTTGGAGGTGTGGCAGAGTGGTCGATTGCACCGGTCTTGAAAACCGGCAACGGGCAACCGTTCGTGAGTTCGAATCTCACCGCCTCCGCCAATAAAAACAAGCGCTTAGCGAATTTAAATGGGCGCGCAGAGAGCTTGCAGAAGCGAACGAGAAGCCCCGCTAGTCGGGGCTTTTTCGTAGCAGGAAAAAGCAGGTGGCGTAAGCACACCGTAAGCGGCACTAGCGAAGGGGGCACTATGCCAAGGCAGGCGATCCGTCAGTTTGCAACCGAGCTTGAGATTCCTTACCTGCTGCACTTCACGCGCGCGGTGAATCTCCCTTCTATAATGGAGCACGGCATCTATCCTATTGCGAGGGTAGATGAAATTGACGCCGAGCCTCAAATCAATGATCAACATCGCTTGGATGGCCGCTTAAATGGCACTTCCATATCCATCGCCCATCCGAACTGCCAGATGCTCTACAAGTATCGAATGGATGACGAGTCCGTCGATTGGGCGGTGCTGGTGCTCAAACGATCTACTCTGTGGCAAAAGGAATGTGCGTTCTGTCGCCACAATGCAGCAGATGCACGCATTAGTCAGCAGCCAATTGAAGCTCTGACTTCAGAAGCTGCGTTCAGGGGAATGTTTGACGAGATCGACGGCTTTACCTCCAGGGAGGAGCAGAAGCTCAAGGTTTACGACCCCACGGATGTTCAAGCCGAGGTGATGGTTTTTGACATCATCGAGCCTGAATACATTCGGGGCATCGTGTTCAACTCTAAGGAGGCGAAGGACGCCTATTCGCACCTTCTGACCGAAGAACAAAAGGCATGGTTATATGCGAAGAACAAGGGGCTGTTCGGGACTCGAAGCTATTCCCGGCTGTACTCGTAGAGCAAGTCAATGGCAGAGAGACCCCTATTCATTCCAGCCGCTGAAGGGCCTGCGCTAGTCAGGACGAAGTACGTTGAGTTCCAGTGGTTCCCCGGCATGGCTGCATCGCAGAAGCAAAAGTCTGTCGATTCGCTCCATGCTGCTGCACTCAAGCTGCCTGACATCAGCAGAGTGCTGGAGGTATCCAGCAAGTCCCGTGAAGAGCTAGGCGTAGCGCTCAGCGCCTTCAACCTCAGTTTCACTACAGTCAAGCATAACCGCACGTTCAGCGTGGAGTGCGCGTATCAAGGCAGCAAGGTTTTTGAGCGGGGTGGCCCCTTCGCGGATATCTTCGGGATGACATCGCGCGAGGCCAAGAAGGATGACCGGCTGCGCTCGTCGGGTCGCCTTACCGGCTTCCGCTTCTTTGGCACGGATTGGGGGCTAGAGCCGCAGACCGCGTTCTACGATTGGCTCTACATCAACGCTTTGAAGAAGCAACCCAGCGTGACCGAGCAGCTTCTGGAATATTCGGCTTTCACTGATATCGAGTTCAATCCCGAGCGCTCGATTAACTGCCAAGCGTATTCGGTCGCGCTCTATATCTCCCTGCACAAGCGCTGCCTACTCGAAGAGGCAACATCCTCCAAGGAGGCATTCTTGCGAACTGTGGGTAAAGCCGCCATTAGCAACGCCCGACAAGACGAAACAGTACAGGGCGGCTTCCGACTCTGATTCATCGGCAAGGTCTTACAGTAAGCTTATGTCTTGCCGCCGCGACCCGACCTAACCACAAAGGCAGCAATCGCTTAGCAGGCATGCTCGCCTAATTCAGTGTTTGGCGTTCGTTGCCCGCAGGCAAGCGGGCCGCTACAGGCCGCGCGTTGCGCTCGCCAGTACCTACGGCGGCAGTGTGTGATCGCGGCCTGTGCCGCCCCCGCAGCGCCTGCTAGCGCTCCTTGTTTGCTTGTGAAAGGACGGAAGCAGCAAGCTCCTTCGTAGTGGCAGAGTATTTTCCGCTAGTTAGTACCCGTGAGGCGACCTTCTCCATTTCAGCCCCGGTTTGACGGGTATTTCCCCGTTGTGAAAGAGTTGAAGCAGCAAGGCTCTTCGCAATCTGAGATGAGCTACTGTTCGACAAGGTGGCCGCAGCCAATGAAGCGACCCGGCTTGACGTCTGTTTCGTATTCTTTGCCATGTTCAGTTTCCCTTAAATGGTTTCGGCGCTGACAGCAGTAACCGACTTTTCGAACTCCATAACTTCGGCGACTGCGTATGCAATATGGTGATTTGTGTCTATGGCAATCCATGTCGTTGAATTGCCTGGCGTGCCTTGCCCCAAACTGCACTGAAGAATCTGGGAATCTCCCCAACTGAATTCCGGGCCAAGGTAGTGTTGCGACTCAACGAGCCTTTTGGCGAGGTCATACATTTGACCTCCCTTCGCACCTATTTGAACTGAGTGACCGCGTACGATAAAAAAGTGTTTATCGATGGTGTGTCTAATCTTTCCGTTGGTATGTGGAGACACCACATCTTCGCCGATATTCGGGCTACGCACCCCATAATCGCCAAACAGCCAGTTGATGTGTGGATACTGGGTGCGCAGCATTTGCCACACCAGCATTTCCTTCCGTAGCACTTTGCCAGTTGAATTTGGCTTCTTAACTGCACCGTCGATAGTTGGCGGCAGGGAGCAACCTGCGGTAGCAATCCGCCTAAACCCGAAGGAATCAAGTTGCTCTACGATCTTTGCGCCTTGGTCAAGAATGTCCTCAATGGAGGCATGGCTGATGTCCCCAAAATCAAGTAGTACGGCGCATCGGCTTGGATCAATTTGAAGGTCGTCAAGAATCGTGGTGAGTTGTTCCTCAAAAAACTCTGGTTCTGCCGCATCTTCAATCGCATGGCTATCTAGCCGTAGGCAATAGTAGTCTTCTGGGGAAAGCTCGAGCTGCATCATCGCCGCCCTGTACTGGGTACTATCCCACCGGTCATATCCAATAACCGGGATTGCCTTCACGCCCAATGAAGCCAGTTTCCCGTAGATGTACGGAATGACATGTTCCCCTGTTTCCGTGGCCGAGTTGGGAGGCCACTGGTAGGCATCCACAAGGGCGCTGCTTCCCTTTCTGACTTTGGCAATGCTCTCTGCAACTTCGTCCAAGTAGGCGCAGGTGACTGTTGACGTTTCGGAGAAACGCTTCGCTTGTCTGGTCCGTTCGCTCAATCTCCCCACATCGAACAGAGGCAAAACCTTTGCTGAAACCGAGGTCTTTGAGTTCGCCAAGGCCTTCAATTCGCCCGGCTTGGCCTTGAGGATAGGGAGATATTTTGGAGCCATTTCAGACCTCTACTTCGCTACTTGTTAAGGAAAACATAGAGCGAACTTGATTTAGTCCAATCAGGTCGCCAAATACTCGGTAATTCCCAGTTTCACGCCTCAGCCTCCCCGCAATTACCGATGGGTGGATTTTGAGTTCTCTGGAGAGCTTGTCGATTGATTCTTTGCTCGGTGCTATGAATGCATCACTGCGTTTCCAAAGCATCCTCGGGATAAACGCTTCTTTCGCCAAACGGTTGGCTTCCGCCTCGCGCCGATCCTCCGACGATGTATCAAGATCATCTAGAAATGCTTCATCTGTCCCTACATGCTTCCATAAGTGGGCAACCTCATGAAGAAGCGTGAACCAGAAATTGTCTAGGCGATCATGTCTAAGCGTTATTCCAACAATTGGCGTGCCATCAATATCGTTTAAGGCTGCGCCATCCAGCAGCGTTCCCTTGAGATGCGGCTCTATCACAACGGCAATGCCATGTTTCTCAAGATACTCGACCGCCAAAAGTGGTCCGCGATCAGACCAGCTTAATTGTGCAAGCTCACGAAGAAATCCTGCGGAAAGAATAGATTTATCGAAGACTCCAAGGGTTGATTTTTTAGCTCGGGCCTTTTGAATGACACGAGCTAGCCATGCGTACAAGGCATACTGGGTTGTGGGCGAGTTGGCTTCCCCTGCCAGAGTTCTTCGAAATGATGCAGCCCCAAATTGGAGGCCTGCGTCAGCAATGAAACTCTTGACCACATCTTCCACTGCGGTCTTCGATTTTGTGGTCAAGCTCTCTAGCCAACCTCTTTTTGCCATCTCCCTGATAGGGAACTTGGACCAGTCAATTTCACCTTTTCGTTCTGTTGATTCCGTGGTTGCCAACCCGATCAACGTATCCGCAGACAACCCTAAACCAAGAGATAGAGCGCGAATCATCTGGACGGTCAAAGGACGCTTCCGACCAAGCACCTCAGAAACGCGACTGCTCGTGCCGAAGTAGGGAACCAAATCGGCGCGCTTTAGACCTTTCTCTTCCATTCTAAAAAGAATGGCATCAATAGGGTCCGGCGCCTCTACCGGGAATTTCGTGTTTTCATAAGCCTCAAGCAGCACTGTCAACAATTCCAGACGATCACATTGCTTTGCGTCTAGCGCTCCTCCGAGGGCCATCAAGGACTGTACTTCTTCGAGGTAGCGGTGATATTGCTCCTCGGTTCTGATTACTTTAGCTTCCATAAGAACCATCTGTTTCTTCAAGTGCCGTGATGAGAGCTATTCCTTGCGGAAACGCGACCAGCAGAGAAATTGCCCGAGCGCACCCATTGACGGGGAACAGGAACCGCCCGTCCTCCATCTGTTTCACGTTCGGAAACTGAGCCCCCAACTCCGCAGGGTGCTTCCAATTTGCGTTTACCACTTCTGCTGTCCAGCTTTGAACCCATTTCTTCACTCGCTCTTCGGCGTTGCTGAGACAGCAGAGTTTTTCTCGTCCGATTAGGCGCATAAAAACTCCCAAGTTGGGAGAATCATGATTGATCGCCGTTGGGTTGTCAACCTCCCAATATGGGAAAAAATAAAGCCGTCCTGCTGGCGGGCTTATGGGAGTAGCTGGAAGCTAGCTTTGGTTATCCGATGGTGACAGCAATTCTCCACGGGAAGCAGCGTAAAATTAGCCCGCAAGTGACTTGAAAACTGCCGTAGGGGTGACTCTACCGTGAGTTCGAATTTTACCTATCAGATTACCAGCCAAAACAGCCCGGCCGCGGGCTTTTTTTGCGCCTCTTCGCTTCGATTTTTCTCGCTGGAAATCTCTCTGGCAAACCCCGGTGGTTGAACTATTCTTTACTTGAAAGCGCAATGAGGGCGAGGGCTCGTACGTCCCGACCATCGCGCCGAGAAAAACTTTCGTCGATTCGGCGGACAATATGACCACGACCTATTGGCAGCACTTCCCGCACCAGGCCGATATTGGCGTGCGCGGGGTCGGACCGACGCCGGCGGCGGCGTTCGAGCAGGCCGCGCTGGCCTTGACGGCGGTGGTGACCGACCCCGCGCGGGTGGCGCCGGAGGAGGCGGTGGAAATCGCCTGCGAGGCGCCGGACGACGAGTTGCTGCTGGCGGACTGGCTGAATGCGCTGATCCTGGAAATGGCGACCCGCCGCATGCTGTTCCGGCGATTTTCGGTGAGCCTGGACGGACACCGTTTGCGCGCCACTGCCTGGGGCGAGCGGGTGAACGTGGCGCGGCACCAGCCGGCGGTTGAAATCAAGGGCGCCACTTACACCGAACTCAAAGTCGGCCGGATCGAGGCGGGGTTGTGGCTCGCACAATGCGTGGTGGATGTGTGATTTCCGGCGGACACAAGATAATTCATGGCCGCAAAAAGGCGCAAAAAAGCGCAAAAATTACCTGATTAGTCGAAGGATGGGCCACGTCGAAAACATTGCACGTGGGAGCGGCCTCCCGGCCGCGATGCGGTGATCGCGGCCAGGAGGCCGCTCCTACATGTTCTGTTCTAATCAGGGAAAAATTAATTTTTGCGTCTTTTGTGCCTTTTTGCGGCCCCATGATTTTTAGGTCGATATGGATATTTCCCAACTTGAACGCGTGACGGATTATGAGTGGCGCATTGCCCCGTTCGGCGGGATGCGCGTGCCGGCGGTAATCTATGCCGACCAGGATTTGCTGCGCGAAATGGACCAGAAGGTGTACGAGCAGCTCACCAACCTGGCCACGCTGCCTGGTATCGTCCAGGCCGCCTACGCCCTGCCCGATGCGCATTGGGGCTACGGTTTCCCGATCGGCGGCGTGGCGGCTTTCGATCCCGCGGCGGGCGGGGTGATCTCGGCGGGCGGGGTGGGGTTCGACATTTCCTGCGGGGTGCGCACGCTGCTGACCGGCTTGCGGGCGTCGGATATCGCGCCGGTCAAGCAGAGGCTGGCCGATCGCCTGTTCGAGCGCGTGCCGGCGGGCGTGGGCAGCACCGGGCGGTTGCGCCTGGATACGGCCGAGATGGATGCGATGCTGCAAGGCGGCGCGCGCTGGGCGGTGGAGCGGGGCTACGGCGTCGCGGCCGACCTGGAGCGGATCGAGGAAGGCGGCCGCATGGCGGGCGCCGAGCCGGACCAGGTTTCGGAGCACGCCAAACAGCGCCAGCGCGGCGAAGTCGGCACGCTCGGCTCGGGCAATCACTACCTCGAATTGCAGGAAGTCGCGGAGATTTTCGATGCCCGCGTCGCGGCGCGCTTCGGCTTGCACCAGGGCGATCTGGTGGTGAGCATCCACTGCGGTTCGCGTGGGCTGGGGCACCAGATCGGCACCGAGTTTCTGCGTCGGATGGTGATTGCCGCGCCCGGCCACGGCATTTCCCTGCCCGACCGCGAACTCGCCTGCGCCCCGATCGATTCCCAGCTGGGGCAGGATTACCTCGGCGCCATGCGCGCCGGCATCAACTGCGCGCTTGCCAACCGTCAGGTCATCACCCACCTCGCGCGCGAGGTGTTCGAGGAAATATTGCCGGGCACGCGGCTGACCTTGCTCTACGACGTTTCGCACAATACCTGCAAGGAAGAACAGCATGTCGTTGATGGCCAGCCCCGCCGCCTGTTCGTGCACCGCAAGGGCGCGACGCGCGCCTTCGGCCCCGGCCATGCCGCGCTGCCGGCCGATTTGCGCGATGTTGGCCAACCGGTGCTGATCGGCGGCAGCATGGGCACGTCTTCCTACATTCTGGCCGGCACCGAAGCCGGCATGGCGCACTCGTTCGGCTCCGCCTGCCATGGCGCCGGCCGCGCCATGAGCCGCCACCAGGCCATGCGCCAGTGGCATGGCAGCGACCTGGTGCGCGATCTGGCGAGCCAGGGCATCCTGATCCGCAGCCCCTCGCTGCGCGGGGTGGCGGAAGAAGCGCCGGGCGCCTACAAGGACGTCGGCGCCGTGGTGGACTCGGCCGAGCGCGCCGGCTTGTCGCGCAAGGTGGCCCGGCTCAAGCCGCTGGCGTGCATCAAGGGATGAGTTCGATGATTGTAGGTGCGAATTCATTCGCACAATCACGAGAGTCCATGTGCGAATGAATTCGCACCTACCCGCCGGCCGCAAAGGCCGGATCCATATCGGCGCCAGCGGCTGGAACTACCCGGATTGGCGGGACAGCTTCTACGGCGGCATCCCGAGCAAGGACTGGCTCGGCTTTTACGCTGCCCGTTTCGGCGCGGTCGAAGTCAACGCCACGTTCTACCGCCAGCAGCGCCAAAGCACCTTCGAGCGCTGGCGCGAGCAAACCCCGGCCGACTTCGTTTTTACCATCAAGGGCCACCGTTTCCTTACCCACGTGAAGCGCCTGCTCGACCCCGAGCAGCCGCTGCAAACCAGCCGTGCGGCCGCTGCCGGCCTGGGCGGCAAGCTGGCTGCGGTGCTGTGGCAGATGCCGCGCAGCTTGCGGAAGGACATGGCGCGGCTGCAACGCTTTGCGGATGCCTTGGCGGCCTGGCCCGAAGCGCGCCACGCTCTCGAATTCCGCCATGCCTCGTGGTACGACGACGAGGTCGCCGCCTGTTTGTCCAGCCGGCGGATCGCCAACTGCCTGTCCGATGCCGCCGACTGGCCGATGTGGGATGCCGTCACCACCGACCTGGCCTATGTCCGCCTGCACGGCCACGGCGACACCTACGCCTCGGTTTACGGTGAAGGCGAGCTCGCGGCCTGGGCCGGGCGGGTGCGGGAGTGGCAGGCGCAGGGGCGCGATGTCCATGTCTATTTCGACAACACCGCCTCCGGTGCGGCGCTGGATAACGCGCTGCGGTTCAAGGCTCTGCTTGCCTGAGAGGGTGTGAAAAATTCAAAATCCACCGCAAAGGCGCGAAGGCGCAAAGGATATGCAAAAGAAATCATTTTGATTTTATATGGTTTTTCTTCGCGATCTCTTTGCGTCTTTGCGCCTTTGCGGTGGGGTGTCTTTTTTACAGGCTCTGAGTCGCGGAAATGCTACTGGTGGGCTCGATCGACTGCTTTCGTCATGCGCCCGAGCGCGGTCGCGACCGCGACGGGGTAAGGCGACTGGCTCCCCAGCCGTTGCAGACGCTCCGGCAGCCGCGCCAGTTCTTCCGCCGCGCGGCGTCTTGATTCTTCCAGCGGTTCGGCCGCCGCCAGGCGCTTGCCGGCGAGCATATACGGCTGGATCAGGGGCGTGCCCGGCTGCGCATCGTTTTCCAGCGTCAGGATGTCGCGCTCCATGCGGCCATCCGTGCCATAGCCGCGGTAAACCTGCTTGCGGCCGGGCCATGTGGCCTTGCCTTCCGAGCGTTTGCGGCGCGGCTTGCCGGCGTATTCCACCAGCTTGTAGGCGCAGTCGAGGTAGGGGGCGTCGGCCGAGGTGTCGAGGCGCGTGCCCACGCCGAAGCCGTCGATCGGCGCGCCTTCGGCGAGCAGTTGCTGGATCGCGTATTCGTCGAGGTTGCCGCTGCAGAAAATGTCCGTCTCTTTCAGGCCTCCCCGGTCGAGGATGCGGCGCACCTTGATCGCGTGGTAGGACAGGCTGCCGCTGTCCAGCCGCACCGCCTTGACGCGGGCGCCCAGCTGCCTCAGGCGCGGCGCCAACTTCACCACTTTTTCCGCCGCCGCTTCGGTATTGTAGGTGTCGATCAACAGTACCGTGTTGGCCGGGTGGGAACGGGCGAAATGTTCGAACGCCGCTTTCTCGCTGGCGTGGGCCTGGACGTAGGAATGCGCCATGGTGCCGTAGAGCGGGATGCCGAATTCCGCTCCCACCAGCACCGTGGCGCTGCCGGAGTAGAGATCGGTCGGCAGCGGGCTGGTTTGCGGGTTCAAGACGATGCCCCGGGCGGTCGGTTATCGGCGGGTTTCCTGAAAGTATAGCCAGCGCGCTTGCCTCAAGGTTTTTGAACGCAGGCCGTAATTTAACTCATGCGGCGGCCAAAAAATTTCGAGGAGATCGTCATGGACAAGGAACACATGATTCGGCAGTTGATGCGCGAGGTCGAAATGGATTTTTCGTTCGATTTGCGGCTTGGCCTGATCGACCGCGCCAGATTCAACGCCATCATCAGATCCGAAACCGAGCGGCTGCGGGAAAAAGGCTATCTGGAAATCGAAAGGATGTTTTTTCGGGCGGCGGCGTAGAAAGCGCCGAGCCGCCTCTGCCCCCACCAAAATCCCGAGAAATAATTAGGGTTTTCCCCAATAGCCCATCGATTTTCCCGATGCTAATATCCTTTGCATTCATCATAACCAGAAACAACAAAAATGCTGGGGAAAGAAGTCCGATCCGAGGACTGCCTTTGGCTGTTGGGGAGCCTGTGCAGCCTGCACCGCATCCCGTTCGATGCCGCGCTGGTCGCGAGCCGGTTCCCGCCGTCCTACACCCTCGCCACCTTCCATGAAGCCGCCCGCGCGCTCGGCTTCAAAACCGGCGCGCGGCCGCTGCCGCAGGCCGGATGGGACAAACAGCCGTTTCCCTGCATCGTCTTCCTAAGAGAGTCAGAGCCGGCCACCTGTTCACCCTCTCCCTCCCAGGGAGAGGGCCGGGGAGAGGGTAAAAACGCCACCCTCCCCACCGCATCGCCCACCGACGCCGACATCATCCCCTTCCCCGCCCACCCCGAAAAACTCTCCGCCTCTGCTCCAGGCCGTCAAGCCACCCAATCCCCCAGCCCCGCAGAAAACATCCTCCCTCTCCCTCCGGGAGAGGGCCGGGGAGAGGGAAACAGCGGTGAATCGCCCCTCCCTGGTTTGGACCAGGTTACGCTCAACCCCATCCTCATCGTCAAATCCGACGGCCAAAACCTCCTCTACTTCCGCCCCCACTCGCAAACCCCGGAAACCCTCGGCGTCGAAGAAGCCGCCGCCCGCCTAGAACCCGAACTGATCCTCCTCGCCCGCGAACCAGCCGGGGAGGGCGGCCAACCCGAGACGATCGCCGGCTTCGAAACCGACAAGCCCCAATTCGGCTTCCGCTGGTTCATCCCCGAACTCCTCAAGCACAAAATAATCTGGCGCGACGTCGTCCTCGCCTCGCTGGCCATCCAGCTCGTCGGCCTCGCCACCCCCGTCTTCACCCAGGTCATCATCGACAAAGTCGTCGTCCACCAGACCCACAGCACCCTCATCGTCATCGGCATCGCACTGGCGATGTTCATGCTCTTCACCATGGCCATGACCTGGCTGCGCCAATATCTTGTTCTTCACACCGGCAACCGCATCGACGCCGTGCTCGGCAGTCAGGTATTCCGCCACCTCCTGCGCCTGCCGCTGTCCTACTTCGAACAGCGCCCGACCGGCGTGCTCGTCGCCCGCCTGCACGGCGTCGAAACCATCCGCGAATTCGTCTCCAGCGCCGCCGTCACCCTGGTGCTGGATTTCCCCTTCCTGCACATCTTCCTCGCCGTCATGTTCGCCTATAGCTGGCAGCTCTCGCTGATCGCTGTCTCGCTCCTCGGGCTGATCGCAGTTATGAGCCTGCTCGTCGCCCCGGTATTTCGAGACAAACTCAACCAGCAATTCATGCTCGGTGCCCGCAACCAGGGATTGAGTCCCTAAACTGCTGTAAATCGGTGGGGTAAGGCAGCCACCGCCTCGGTTCGGTAGAATGACGTTGTCAAGGCGTTAATCAACCGAAGGGGGAAGCGATGGCTGGGTATGATGTTAGCG
>JAQTMN010000044.1 GCA_028714315.1 Sulfuricella sp.
CGTATTGGCCGCCACGATGTCGCCGCAATGCAGCGCCGCGACGGCGCCGCGCGCCTTGGCGTCCTGCACGGCGGAGGCCAGCAGGGCGCGGTTGTCGTGGCTATCGGAAAGGATGCAGAGTTTCATTTTCAGTTATCAGTGGTCAGTCGTCAGCTATCAGCGACCAGCCTTTACTGATAACTGACAACTGATGACTGACAACTCTCAAAACATTGGCTTGACGGCGGCTTCCTGGTAGCGCTTCACGCCTTCCAGAATCTCGGCCTTGGCTTCTTCCGCGCCGACCCAGCCTTCCACCTTGACCCATTTGCCCGCTTCCAGGTCCTTGTAGTGCGCGAAGAAATGGCTGATCTGAGACAGCACCAGCTCCGGCAGGTCGCGCGGCGATTCGATGCCGCGGTAGAGGTTGCACAGCTTATCGACCGGTACCGCCAGGAGCTTCGCGTCCGCGCCGGCTTCGTCGGTCATCTTGAGCATGCCGACCGGGCGGCAGCGCACCACCACGCCCGTAATCAGCGCCACCGGCGTGATCACCAGCACGTCCACCGGGTCGCCGTCGTCGGATAGCGTGTGGGGGATGTAGCCGTAGTTGCAGGGGTAATGCATCGCGGTGGACATGAAGCGGTCCACGAACATGGCGCCGGTTTCCTTGTCCACTTCGTACTTGATCGGATCGCCGTGCATCGGGATCTCGATGATGACATTGAAGTCGTTGGGCAAATCTTTCCCGGAACTGACTCGGTCGAGATTCATGGCAAGGCTCCTCACTCGAAAGGGGCGATTATAACCCGATTCGACCGGCCATCGCTTGGAAGAAAAAACCCGCAGGATGCGCCGGGCCAAGCGAGCCGCATCGATCGCGAGCGATGTGCTTCGCGCCTCGCCACGCCCCGCCGTCGCTTCGAAGAAAAAGCGTTTTTACGGGTGCATTTTAGGGGTTTCCCCGATGTTATCCATGTCAAAATAGCGGCAAAATAAGGGGGCGAACAACATGAACACAAACATTACAACAAGATTGACCACTGGGGACCGCCAACAATGTCGCCCGCCCCATGCGTCTACGTCTGCCGCCTTCGGCCTGACGGGATGCGCGCTGCTGTTTTATGCCGGTCTGGCGAATGCCGCGTCATCGGAAAACGCCTATCTCGACGAGATGCCGGTGGTCCTTAGCGTGTCCCGTTTGTCGCAGCCGGTGGACGAGGCGCCGGCGGCGGTAACGGTGATCGACCGCGAGACGATCCGGGACGCCGGCATCAGGGAGTTGTCAGAAGTGTTCCGTCTGGTGCCGGGAATGGTGGTGGGCTACCACGCCAGCCGTTTCTACGCCAGCGACAGCACGGTCGCCTATCACGGCCTGACCGACACCTATGCGCGCTCGATGCAGGTGCTGATCGACGGCCGTTCGGTCTACTCGCCCCTGTTCGGCGGCGTGATCTGGAACGACATCCCGGTGGTCATCGACGACATCGACCGCATCGAGGTGATCCGCGGCCCCAACTCCGCCAGCTATGGCGCCAACTCGTTCATGGGCGTGATCAACATCGTCACGCGCCATTCCGCCGAGGAACAGGGCAGGTTCGTCTCCCTCGCGGCCGGGCGCAATTTCAGCGAAGGCGTCGCGCGCTATGGCGGCCGCAGCGGCGACCTGACCTATCGCCTGACCGCCAGCCTGACCAACAACCAGGGCGAGGATCCCTATATCGACAATCCCGATTTGCGCATCAACATCCCGTCCGACCTGGTCTGGACCTACAACAAATTCGACGACAAAAAAATCCGCCAGCTGAATTTCCGCGCCGATCAGCGGATCAATTCGACCGACGAGCTGGAATTGCAGCTCGGCTACAACGGCGGCGACCGTCAATCCGGAGAAGTCGGCAGCGATACGGCGGCCGCAAAAGTCGCCGACAACCAGTTCGAACTGGCGCGATGGAAGCGCGTCCTGCGCGATGACGGAGAACTGTCGGTCCAGTTTTACCACAGCCAGGAAAGCACCCGCACCACCATACTCGACACCGGCGGCCACCTTAACAACGCCGATGTCATCGCACGGCGCTACGACCTGGAGGTCCAGCACAGCTTCTCGCCCTCCGCGCAAACCCGCCTGGTGTGGGGCGGCAGCGTCCGGCTGGACAAGGTTTACGCGCCGTATTACCACTATCCCGACACCAACATCTACCCTGCCGCGATGTTCGACAAGAACAAACCCCAGTACTTCCAACTGTCGCGCCTGTTCGGCAACCTCGAGTGGCGCGCGCGACCCGACCTGATCTTCAATTTCGGCGCCATGGCGGAGGACAACAACTTCACCGGCACCGACATTACGCCCCGCATCGCGGCCAACTGGCATTTCCTGCCAGGACAGACGCTGCGCCTGAGCAATTCCAGGGCGACGCGCACCCCTACCGATTTCGAGAAAGTCCGCGCCGACCCTTTCCTGGTCCTCGGCGCACTCACGAAAAAACTGGTGCCGGAGCGTGTCAATTCCACGGATATCGGCTACCTGGGCAATTTCAATGGCCTGAACATCGACTTCCGCGTCTTCCGCGACGAATTCAGCGACCTGATCGTCGAGAATGGCGCATCCCTCGCCGGCAATAACCTCAATCCGGGCAACGCGGTGATCAAGGGCTTCGAAACCCGGTTGCAGTGGCAGATCGGCGCCGACACCCGGCTGATCTACGCCTTGTCTCACAGCAAGGTTTCCAGCCCCGATCAGGCTGGGCAAGCCTATACCAATTCCGTTCCCACCAACATCCAGAGCCTGATGCTGACCCATCGCCTAAACCGGCACTGGAGCGCGAGCCTGATCGGTTACCAGACCGGCGAGACGCATTTTCTCGATACCGATTCCGATCCCGGAATGGGCCGGGGCTATTTCATCAAAACCGCCCACCGCTGGGATGGCCGCCTCGCCTACCGTTTCCGCGCCGATGCCGGCCGCGGCGAATTCGCGCTGGTGGTGCAGAACCTCGCCGACGACCGCTATCTGGAATTCCGCCACGACAACCAACCCGCCGGCCGCACCGCCTGGCTCAACCTGAAACTGGACCTTTGAACCCGACGACTTTCCGGCGCTTTCTCGCCTCCGTTTGCCTGGCCCTGGCCTCGCTTTGCCTGCCGTTCGCGGCGGCCGCACTGGACGGGGTGACCGTGGTACTGAGCGAGGAAGGCGGCGCCTATGCCCAGGTTGCCGACAAGCTGCGCGACGTCCTTGCCCAGAGCGCGGCCAAGCCGCCGGTCAAACTGGTGACGCTACAGACGCTGAAGGACGGCGAACCTCTCCGCTCGGACGCCGGCCAGCTGCTGGTGGCGGTCGGCACCGGCGCCATGCAGGCCCTGGCGCAGCAAAACCCGCCGGCGCCGATACTCAATGTGCTGGTCCCGCGCGCGGCTTTCGAAAAGACCGCCCGGCAAAACAGGCGCCTCGGCGACCCGCATCGTTTCTCCGCGATTTATCTCGACCAGCCCTGGGCGCGGCAATTCGCCCTGATCCGCCACACCCTGCCAAACCGGACGCGCGTCGGCATCCTGCTCGGGCCGGACTCCGCCGAACTCGCACCGGCGTTGCGGGCGGCGGCGAAGGCCGCCGGCCTGGTTGCGGCGATCGAAAAAATAGAAGACGAAAGCGACCTGCTGCCAGCCCTGAAACGCCTGCTGGGCGACAGCGAAGCGCTGCTGGCGATTCCCGACCCGCTGATTTACAACCGGAGCACCGTGCAGAGCATCCTGCTCACCACTTACCGGCAGCAGGTTCCGCTGTTCGGCTTTTCGCCGTCCTACGTCAAGGCCGGCGCCCTCGCGGCGGTATACAGCGTACCCGAGCAAATCGGCCAGCAAGCGGCGGAAATCATCCTGCGCCTCGCCGCCGACCGACATCTGCCGCCGCCCCAGCCGCCCCGTTATTTCTCCGTCGGCACCAACAGCCAGGTGGCCCGTTCGCTGGGCATCACCTTCGACGACGAGGCCACCCTGACCGGCAAACTCAAGCGCGTGGCGGAGGGCGAGCCATGAAAAGATGGAGCGTTAAGCACCGCATCCTGTTCCTGGCGATGTCCCCGGTGGTGGCGATTTCCACCCTGTTGACCATACTGGTGGTGATCGGCGGCGTCGCCGAGATGGACGGGGCCTTGAAAACGCGCGGCATGGCCATGGCGCGCCAGCTCGCGCCGGCCAGCGAATACGGCGTGTTTTCCGGCAACCGCGAGATCCTCCAGGCACTGGCCCAGTCGGTGATGAAAGAGGATGACATCAAGGCCGTAATCATTACCGACGACCGCGGCAAGGTTCTTGCCGTCAGCGGCCGGCCGAGCTGGCACGCCAACGGCATGGCGGTGGACTGGACGGTGAGCGAAGAGAAGGATTCGCTGATTTTCGCCGCGCCCATCCATCGCAACGAGCTGGAGGTGGACGACTATGGCCTGCTTGCCGATGCACCCGGTAGCGGCGCGAAAAAGAAAGCGCTCGGGCGGGTTTACGTCGAACTGTCCACGCTCTCCACGGTGCAGCGCAAAAATCACTTCGTCGCCGCCAGCATGGCGATCGGTTTCTTCGGGCTGATCGGCGCATTCTTGCTGGCGCTACGCATGAGCGGCGATCTCACCGGCCCGCTTTCGCGCCTGCTCGACGCGGTCGGCCGGATGACCCAGGGCAACCTGGACACCCGTGTCGCGGCCGATTCCGGCGGCGAACTGGAGGAGCTGGAAAACGGCTTCAACCACATGGCGGAAAAATTGCAATCGGCCCACACCCTGATGCAGCAGCGCATCGACGAGGCAACCGAACTGCTTTCCCACCAGGCCAGCCACGACGTCCTCACCGGCCTGGTCAACCGGCGGGAATTCGAGAATCGGCTCACGCGCGCCCTGGCGCGCACGCACGAACACGGCCTGGAGCATGCGCTGTGCTACATGGATCTCGACCAGTTCAAGGCCGTCAACGACACCTGCGGCCACATCGCCGGCGACGAATTGCTGCGCCAGCTCAGCCTGCTGCTGCGCCAGCGGGTGCGCGATCGCGACACCCTGGCCCGGCTCGGCGGCGACGAGTTCGGCCTGTTGCTGGAATCCTGTCGCCTGGAAGACGCCATGGTCATCGCCGAGCAATTCCGCGTGGCGGTCACGGGCTTCCGCTTCGCCTGGCAGGACAAGACCTTCTCCATCGGCATCAGCATCGGGCTGGCCGTCATCGACCGCGGCAACGCCAACCTGATCGAGGCCCTCAGCGCCGCCGATTCCGCCTGCTATACGGCAAAATACGGCGGCCGCAACCGCGTTCACGTCTACCAGAACACCGTCCGGATGTAGACCGGCCCCACTTCCCACGCCATCCCGGCATCCTGCGCTCTCTGCAACATCCAGGCCATATTGAAGACTTCGGGATTTGTACTAGTCTGAATTCTTGATGGCTGGTTGAACCTATAAAATGCAGTTAACCACGGGGCTCACGGGGAACACGGGGTAAATCGATTTGTTACGTGTTTTTCCCATATCACCTAATTGGGTGACGAAGGTTAAATTCAAAATCCCACGCCGTTCCCTGTGCGCCCCGTGTTCCCCGTGGTTTAAATAAGGTTTTTAGGTTGAAAGGAATGGCGATGAGAAACATCAACGTAACGTTGTCCGGTCTGGACATGGACTACAAAATGGCGAGCACGGTCGCCCACGCCGTCGCGCAGGAGCTGAACAGGGGCGAGCCCATCGTCGTGGCCTGGCACGACAAACCGCAGTCGAGGATGTCGCCGGTGATCGAGGGCGCCGACATCAACACGCGCTGGCACGACTATGGCGAAGCCCATGGGGGCAGGTTGCAGGTGGACGTCAACGGCGAATATGACTTCATTTACGCCGACGCCAGCGAGTACGAAACCCTGGGTGCCAGTCCCTACGTCAACGTGCGCGACGCGCGCGGACAGGAGTACCTGTGCCAGATCAACGCACTCAGGGACCCGAAGAACCCGACCCGGGAAGCCTGCGTGCAGATCGAGGAGATGGGCATCGAACTGTGAGGTAAAGCTGGTAGCCGGAGCTTGTAGCGGGCAGCAAAAGCGGCGCGCCAGTGCACGCGCCCCGCTATACAAGCTACAAGCTACAAGCTACAAAAAACAAGGGCGGACCCCAGTCCGCCCTTGTTTTTACTACCGCCGGAGCTTGCTTAAATCAGCGGCACGATCATCAGAGCAACGATGTTGATGATCTTGATCAGCGGGTTGACGGCCGGGCCGGCGGTGTCCTTGTAGGGATCGCCGACGGTGTCGCCGGTCACCGCCGCCTTGTGGGCGTCGGAGCCTTTGCCGCCGAAATTGCCTTCTTCGATGTACTTCTTGGCGTTATCCCATGCGCCACCGCCGGTGGTCATCGAGATCGCCACGAAGATGCCGGTCACGATGGTGCCGACCAGCACGCCGCCCAGCGCCTGCGCGCCAAGGGTCAGCCCAACGATCACAGGGACCGCAACGGGCAGCAGCGACGGCACGATCATTTCCTTGATCGCGGCCTTGGTCAGCATATCGACGCAGGTGCCGTATTCCGGCTTGCCGGTGCCTTCCATGATGCCGGGGATTTCCTTGAACTGGCGGCGAACTTCCACCACCACCGAACCGGCAGCGCGACCGACCGCTTCCATGCCCATGGCGCCGAACAGGTAAGGCACCATGCCGCCGATGAACAGGCCGATGATCACCATGTGATTGGAAAGATCGAAGGTCAGGCCGGGGTGGTTGGTGGAGAGCGCATGGGTGTAGTCCGCGAACAGCACCAGCGCGGCCAGACCGGCGGAACCGATGGCGTAGCCCTTGGTCACCGCCTTGGTGGTGTTGCCCACTGCGTCGAGCGGATCGGTGATGTCGCGAATCGCGTCAGGCAGACCGGCCATCTCGGCGATGCCGCCGGCGTTGTCGGTGATCGGGCCGTAAGCGTCGAGCGCCACGATGATGCCGGCCATGGACAGCATCGAAGTGGCGGCGATGGCGATACCGTACAGGCCAGCCAGCGCGTAGGCGCCGTAAATGGCCACGCACACGGCGACGACCGGCGCTGCTGTGGAGCGCATGGAAACACCCAGGCCGGCGATCACGTTGGTGCCGTGACCGGTGGTGGACGCTTGCGCAATGTGGCGCACCGGGCTGAACTCGGTCGCGGTGTAGTACTCGGTGATCCACACCAGCGCGGCGGTCAGGATCAGGCCGATGACTGCGGAGCCATACAATGCGTTGACGGAGTAAACGCCATTATCGCCCATCAGCATCGACGTGATCGGATAGAAAGCGATCAGCGCCAGCACGGCGGAAACCGCCAGGCCGCGATACAGCGCATTCATGATCTTGCCGCCCTCGCGCGCGGTGACGAAGAAGGTGCCGATGATCGAGGCGACGATGGAGAAACCGCCCATTACCAGCGGATAGATCACCGCGTTCGGGCCGGCGTCGGCCATCAGCAGGCCGCCCAGCAGCATGGTGGCGATGATGGTCACGGCGTAGGTCTCGAACAGGTCGGCGGCCATGCCGGCGCAGTCGCCGACGTTGTCGCCGACGTTGTCGGCGATCACCGCCGGGTTGCGCGGGTCGTCTTCGGGGATGCCGGCTTCGACCTTGCCCACCAGGTCGGCGCCGACGTCGGCGCCCTTGGTGAAGATGCCGCCGCCGAGACGGGCGAAGATGGAGATCAGCGAGCCGCCGAAGGCCAGGCCGACCAGAGCGTGGGTCGCCTGGCTGGTGGTTTCACCCATTCCCAGCGTAAGAAACGCATAGTAGCCGGCCACGCCGAGCAGGCCCAGGCCCACCACCAGCATGCCGGTGATCGCGCCGCCCTTGAACGCCACGTTGAGCGCGGCGTTGAGGCCGTTGCTGGCGGCCTGTGCGGTGCGGACATTGGAACGCACCGACACGTTCATGCCGATATAGCCGGTCGCGCCGGAAAGCAGCGCGCCCAGGGCGAAGCCGATGGCGGTTTGCCAGCCCAGAGCCACGAAGATCACCGCGAACAGCGCCGCACCGACCATGCCGATGGTGGTGTACTGCCGGTTCAGGTAGGCGGATGCGCCCTCCTGCACGGCGGCGGCAATTTCCCGCATGCGTTCGTTGCCGGTCGGCAGACCCAAAATCCACTTGATCGAAACCGCTCCATATAGAAGCGCCGCAATCGCGCATACCAATGCAAACCCCAAACCACCTGACATGATTCCCCTCCCCTAGTTAAACCGGCCGGTCAGGCCGACAAAATTCCCAAAAACCCAGTTATTTGATGCACCGCAATTAACATGCATGCCACATTCTTCTTTTAAACCAGAAAAAACCCGCGCAACGGACGGCTTGCGCGGGAGAGAAAGTGCCACTGTTCCAATACAACGATCCGGATCAGCGGCAGGTTCATTTTTTTATCGCCTTAGAGCTTGAATTCAGCCAATTTCTTCGGCACTGCGACATTCTGCAGCTTGACGTAATCCGGCAAGCCGTTCTTGTAGGGCGGATAATCCTCGCCCTGGATCAACGGCGAGAGATAAGTGCGACATTTTTCGGTGATGCCGAAGCCGTCGTCGGTAATGAAGTCGGCCGGCATAAATTTCTCCACGTTGGCCACATCCTTCAATTCCGCCGCACCGATTTTCCAGGTGTAAGGCGCGTCGGTCTGCCGGTCGATGGTCGGCATCACCGAGTTCTTGCCGGCCAGGGCAAGATCGACCGCGGCGACGCCCAGCGCATAGGCCTGTTCGACGTCGGTCTTGGAAGCCAGGTGGCGCGCGGCGCGTTGCAGGTAGTCCGCCACCGCCCAGTGGTACTTGTAGCCCAGGGCGTCCTTGATCATGTTCGCCACCACCGGTGCGGCGCCACCCAGCTGGGCGTGGCCGAAGGCGTCGCGCGTGCCCGCTTCGGCGAGGAACTTGCCGTCGGGGTAATGGGCGCCTTCGGAAACCACCACGGTGCAATAGCCGTGGGATTCGACCTTTTCCTTCACCTTGGCGAGGAACTTGGCCTGGTCGAACTGCACTTCGGGGAACAGGATCACGATCGGAATATCGTTGTCCGCGTCGGCGGCCAGGCCGCCGGCGGCGGCGATCCAGCCGGCGTGGCGGCCCATCACTTCGATCACGAACACCTTGGTCGAGGTTTTCGCCATGGAAGCCACGTCGAAGCTGGCTTCGCGGGTGGAAACGGCGATGTACTTGGCGACCGAGCCGAAGCCCGGGCAGCAGTCGGTGATCGGCAGGTCGTTGTCCACGGTCTTGGGCACGTGGATCGCCTGGATCGGATAGCCCATGGCTTCGGACAACTGGGACACCTTGAAGCAGGTGTCGGCCGAGTCGCCGCCGCCGTTGTAGAAGAAATAGCCGATGTCGTGGGCCTTGAACACTTCGATCAGGCGCTCGTATTCGCGCTTGTTGGCTTCCAGGCTCTTCATCTTGAAGCGGCAGGAGCCGAACGCGCCGGACGGCGTATGGCGCAGGGCGGCGATGGCCGCATCGGTGTCCATGCTGGTATCGATCAGGTCTTCGGTCAGCGCGCCGATGATGCCATTGCGGCCGGCGTACACCGTACCGATCTGGTCCTTGTGCTTGCGCGCGGTCTCGATCACGCCGCAGGCGGACGCGTTGATCACAGCGGTCACACCGCCGGACTGGGCATAAAATGCGTTTTTCTTCGCCATTTCTAGTTCACTCCCGTTATGAAATCGTGATGGATCGTTATTATTATTATTACTGATTAATGCTCATCTTCGTCTGGGTCGCGGTTGTCCGCGAAACGATTCGGATTGTAGGATGCGGTGAGGAACGAACCGCATCGTTCGCGAGCGATGCGCTTCCTTCGTCAGCACCTCCTACCCACGCTGAAGATTAGCGTTAATCAGGTCATTATTTATCTTGTTGCCGTTTCGCCTCGTGGTCGGCCTGAAGCTTGAGCAATGCAACCACGCATTCGAGCAGGTCGTCGTATTCCGCCTTGCCGGTACCGTACTGCTCGCGCACCGAATAAAAAAACTGGCAGCGGAAACGTTTGTCGCCAACCTTGGAAATCACGAAGCCGGCGCCCCGCTCCTTCCATACCATCGCGGGGCAGACCGTCAAATCGGGCACCCCGAAATCGAGGCGCAGCTCGACATCTGCAAGCTGCACCTCCACCGCATGGCCGTAGCGCTCCTTGAGGGTGGCCTCGACCACCCACAGCTCGGAATCGGTGATATCCGGGATTTTGCTCATCAACCCAGCGCGGCGAAAATCGAGTCGCGGATCCCATCCACCTTGCCGATGCCGGACACCTTGACGCACTTGGGCGCCTTGGCGTCGCTGGAAGCGGCCCAATCGGTATAGTACTTCACCAGCGGCTCGGTCTGGGCATGATACACGTCCAGGCGCTTCTTGACGGTTTCTTCCTTGTCGTCGTCGCGCTGGATCAGGTCTTCGCCGGTCACGTCGTCCTTGCCTTCCACCTTGGGCGGATTGAAGATGACATGATAGGTGCGGCCGGAAGCCACGTGGGCGCGGCGGCCGGACATGCGCTTGACGATTTCCTCGTCGGGCACGTCGATCTCGACCACGTAGTCGATCGGCACGCCGGCGGCCTTCATCGCGTCAGCCTGGGGAATGGTGCGGGGGAAGCCGTCGAACAGGAAGCCCTTGGCGCAATCCGCTTCCTGGATGCGGTCCTTGACCAGGCCGATGATGATGTCGTCCGACACCAGGCCGCCCGCGTCCATGATCTTCTTGGCCGCGACACCCAGTTCGGTGCCGGCCTTGACCGCGGCGCGCAGCATGTCGCCAGTGGAAATCTGCGGAATACCGTATTTTTCCTTGATGAAAGTAGCCTGAGTGCCTTTGCCGGCGCCAGGGCCGCCCAATAGAATCAAACGCATGTAAACCTCCCGTTGTTGTTCACTTTTAGATGGCCGGGCATGAAAATCCCTACCCGGCATTTATCCAGATGGTCGTTAAGGATATTCAAAAACCCCTCCGGATGCTCATTGAAATTTTGTATCCGCCCATAAAACTTGTTAAGCGGAAGCCGCGAGCATCGACCTCACGCGCAGCAAATCTGCTTCCGTGTCCACCCCCGCCGCGGGGGCTTCGTCCACTACCGCGACGCCGATGCGGTAGCCGTGCCACAACGCGCGCAACTGCTCCAGCGCCTCGAACTGCTCGATGGCGGCCGGCTGCAGACGGCTGTAGGTTTTCAGGAATGCAGCGCGATAGGCGTACAGGCCGATGTGGCGGTACGCCGGCAACTCCGCCGGAAAATCACTGGCCGAAACCGCAAACCCGTCCCGCGCGTAGGGAATCGGCGCGCGGCTGAAATACAAGGCATAGCCGTTGCGGTCGGTCACCACCTTGACCACGTTCGGATTGAACAGATCATCGCGGCGATGAATGCCGTGGCAGGCGGTGGCGATGGCGGCGTCGGCACGGTCATGCAGATGCTGCGCCACTTGCCGGATCAGCCCCGGCGCGATCAGCGGCTCGTCGCCCTGCACGTTGACCACGATTTCGCCGTCGTCCCAGCCGCGCCGGCTCGCCACCTCGGCGATCCGGTCGGTGCCGGAGGGATGGTCGGGCGAAGTCATGCAGACCTGGTGGCCGTGGGCGCGCACCGCGTCGGCGATCCCCTCGTGGTCGGTCGCCACCCAGACTTCATCCGCTCCGCTCGCCGCGGCCCGCTCGGCCACATGCACCACCATCGGCCGGCCGCCGATGTCGAGCAGCGGCTTGCCGGGCAGGCGGGTGGACGCGAAGCGGGCGGGGATGACGACTTTGAAATTCATAGCTGGTAGCTGGTAGCTGGTAGCTGGTGCTTGTAGCTGGTAGCTGGCATGCGCGAAGCGCAATCCTCCAAGCTACCGGCTACAGGCTACCAGCCGCAAGCTAAACCTCCTCTTCCGGCGGCAATTTGCGCGCTTCTTCTTCCAGCATCACCGGGATGTCGTCGCGAATCGGATAGGCCAGGCGGCAGGGCTTGCAAACGAGTTCCTGCTCCGCCTTCCTGTAAACCAACGGCCCCTTGCACAGGGGACAGACCAAAATCTCAAGCAGCTTGGCGTCCATTATCATTCCTCAATTTCCGTAGAATCAATTCCCCGAAAGCCGGCGCCAGCACGGCTTCCACCGCCAGCACCCAGAATCTTTCGTCGGCGAAGCCGGCGCATTTGACGGCATCCTTCTCGGTCATCAGCACCGCATCGGCCTCGGCGTATTCCAGATCCTGCCGCCGGTAGGCGTAATGATCGGGGAAGGCATGCGCCTCGAAACCGAGCCCCAATCCGCGCAGGAGCTCGAAAAAGCGCTGCGGATTGCCGATGCCGGCCACGGCGTGAAGCTTCCTGCCGCGAAAGTCCGCCGCCTCGACGCGCCGCGCCGGATCTTTCAGATTGTAAAACACCCGGCCGTCCAGTCGCATCTCGAAACCGTTCCGTGTCGGCATGCCGTCGTTTTGCCCGCCGCCGTTCACCACCACCGCATCCACCGAATCCAGGCGCGAGACGCTTTCGCGCAGCGGCCCGGCGGGCAGCGGCAAGCCGTTGCCGAAAAGGCGCTCGCCGTCCACCACCGCGACTTCCACGTCCCGGCCGAGGCGGTAATGCTGCAAGCCGTCGTCGGACACGAGCACGTCGCACTCCGGGTGCGCCCGCAGCAAAGCCTCCGCCGCCGCCACCCGGTCGCGGCCGACCCAGACCGGGCAGCCGCTTTTTCCCGCCAGCAGCAGCGGCTCGTCGCCCACCACCGCCGGGTCGCCGCCGGCGCCGATTTCGACCGGGCCGAGCGCGCTGCCGCCGTAACCGCGGCTGACAATCCCCGGACGACGGCCCTGCTGCCGCAAGAAATTCGCCAGCCACAGCACCAGCGGCGTTTTGCCGGTGCCGCCGACGCTGATGTTGCCGACCACGATCACCGGCACCGCGAGCCGCACGCTGCGCAGCAGTCCGGCGCGGTAGCATGCGCGCCGCAGCGCCGCGGCCAGCCGGAACAAAATCGCCGGCGGCAGCAGCAGCACGTGCAGCGGGGTCAGTCCATACCAGATTTTTTCAAGCCGGCGCGCGGGCTTGCCGGGAGTCACTTGGCCGGCGCCGCCTGGGTGGCGAAGGTAATGCGGCTGTAACCCGCCTCGCGCGCGGCTTCCATGACATTGACCACGGACTGGTGCGTCGCCTTGGCGTCGGCGCTGATGATGATCACCGGCTCGGCCTGGTCGCCCGCGGCGCGGCGCAGTTCCAGGCTCAGCGCCCCGACGCCGGCATTCGACACGGCGGCGCCGTTGATCAGGTAATGTCCGGCCGCATCCACCGCCACTTCGATGGAAACCGGTTTTTCCGCCGGTTTTTCCGCCTCGGCGGTGGGCAGGTTGATCTGCAACTCGGCGATCTGGGAAAACGTGGTGGTGACCATCACGAAAATCAAAATCACCAGCAGCACGTCGATCATCGGGATCAGGTTGATCTCGGGGTCTTCCTTGGCCCTGCCGCGCTGGAAATCCATGCCCGGTATCCTATTTCCGCTCGCCGTGGACGATCTGCACCAGTTTAATCGCCTGCTGCTCCATTTCCAGCACCAGCGCCTCGGCGCGGGCACGGAAATAACGGTAAAAAATCATGCTGGGAATCGCCACGATCAGGCCCATGGCGGTGTTGTACAGCGCCACCGAAATACCGTGCGCCAGCTCGGCCGGGCTGCCGCCGGTGGGCTTGAGCGCGCCGAAAATCTCCACCATGCCGATCACCGTGCCGAACAGCCCGAGCAGCGGGCTCACCGAAGCGATGGTGCCGAGCGTGTTGAGCGAGACCAGGAAGGACAGGCCGTATTTGAGGCGCGGCTGTTCGATCTCGTGCGCCACGCGCCGGCCGGTTTCCTCGATCTCTTCCTGCATCACCTCGCGCGAGCTCTTGGCGTTCCTCAATCCCGCCGCAAAAACCTGGCCAAGGTAGGAATGCGCTTCCAGCTGCGCCAGTTTCGCGCCGTCCACCTTGCCCTGCTGGATCCACGTCTGCACCTGGGGCAGCAAGGCCTTGGGCGCCACCAGCTTGAACGTCCACAAATGCCAGCCGATGATGGTCAAAGAAATGATCGATGCGGCGATCAGCGGCCAGATCGGCCAGCCCGCTGCTTGAATTATGGATAACACTCGGCCTTCTCCCGTCGATTCGGCAACCCGCGAACGGCCACGGCGAACCACCGCCCGGATCATGAAACGGCGATTCGCCATGACCGTTTCCCTCACCCCTAGCCCTCTCCCGCAAGCCCTAAAGGACTCCGATCCGCTACAGGCTAAAGCCCGTGCGGAATCGTATGCGGGCGAGGGGGACGTAGTCTCGCTTCGCGAGGTTTACATTAAAACGCCCGTAACTTTAGCCTTCCCCAATAGTTTCGGCAAGCCCGGTAAGGAATCGGCTGAAGAAACGCGATTAACTTGTTGCCGTGCCGAATAAATTTCGGCTATCCACAAAAGATGTGGATAACTTTGTGGGCAAGTTGTCCGCATCCACGCTAACCCGGTCAGCCGAAAAGGGTTTTTCCCGGCGATTAAAATTTATACTGTTATTTTGTCATTTAAAATCAGCGCATTAAAAAACCACTTGTCGCTCATGGTTAAAACACGAAGTCAGATTACCAAGTTGTTGCAATTGTGGATTAATGTAGAATGCCTGCATGTCGATTTCCCCATTGTTTTCAACCGGGTCCCCGGTTATCAGCGTCAGCGAACTGAACCGCAGCGCCAGACAACTGCTGGAGCAAAGCTTCCCGCTGGCGTGGATCGCCGGAGAAATCTCCAATTTCACCGCCGCCGCTTCCGGCCACTGGTACTTTTCCCTCAAGGACAGCAGCGCCCAGGTGCGCTGCGCCATGTTCCGCCACAAGAGCCAATACCTCGACTGGCTGCCGAAAAACGGCGACCAGGTTGAAGTGCGCGCCAAAGTGACGCTTTACGAGCCGCGCGGCGAATACCAGCTCGGCGTCGAGAACATCCGGCGCGCCGGCCTGGGAGCGCTGTACGAAGCCTTCGAAAAGCTCAAGGCGCGCCTGGGCCTGGAAGGGCTGTTCGACGAAGCATGCAAGAAACCCCTGCCCGCCTTCCCGAAACAGATCGGCATCGTCACCTCCCCGGCGGCCGCGGCGCTGCGCGACGTGCTCACCACCTTGCGCCGGCGCATGCCGTCGATCCCGGTCGTCCTCTATCCCGCGCCGGTGCAAGGCGAAGGCGCGGCGGCGAAAATCGCGGAGGCGATCCGCACTGCCGCCCGCCGCGCCGAATGCGACGTGCTGATCGTCTGCCGCGGCGGCGGCAGCATCGAGGATTTGTGGGCCTTCAACGAGGAGATCGTGGCGCGGGCCATCCATGCCTGCCCGGTCCCGGTCGTCAGCGGCATCGGCCATGAAACCGACTTCGCCATCGCCGATTTCGTCGCCGACCGGCGTGCGCCCACCCCTACCGCCGCGGCCGAGCTGACCAGCCCCAACCGGACCGACCTGCTGCACCGGCTGGAAGTCGTCCACGGCCGCCTGGCGCGGCGCGCGCGCCACAAACTGGAGCAGCGCATGCAGCAGGTGGACTACCTGTCGCGGCGCCTGGTGCACCCCGGCGAACGGCTCGACGCGCGCCAGGCGCACCTGTCCCAGCTGCGCCGGCGCCTGCATGGCGCCGCCGCGCATGCCCTGGCCGAGGCCGGCTGGCGCTTGCGGCAAAATGGCCATCGCCTCGGCACGGCCAAGCCGGACGCCGGCGCGCTCGAAGCGCGCCGGACCGAGCTGGGACAGCGCATGCAGCTTGCCCTGGCGCATCAATTGCGGCACCACCAGGCCACGCTGCAACGGCTGCAAGCCAATCTCGGCCACCTCAACCCCCAGGCGGTGTTCGAGCGCGGTTTCAGCATGGTGCAAAAAGCGGATGGCGGCATCGTGCGCGACAGCGCCCAGATCGCCGTGGGCGAGCGCCTCGCCCTCACCTTCGCCCACGGCGGCGCCGCCGCCACGGTCACCGGGAAGGAATAGGCCAAAATCATGAACCTGCTGTTCTGGAAAAAGAAAAAAGCGGCCGACGCCGGCGCGGACAAAACCCAAATTGCTCCCGCCGCCGAAGCCGAGCCGGTTCCCGCCAAGCCCGGCTGGTTTGGCCGCCTGAAAGGCGCCCTGGGCCGCAAGAAGCCACTGCCCGGCGCGGAAAAGGCCGAACCCTCCGCCGGACACGGGGACAGAAAGCATTCCGCCGACGACGGCGCCCAAACCGCCGGGAAGCCGGCAAAACCCGGCTTGTTTGCGCGTCTGAAAGGCCTTTTCCCACGTGCAAAACGCGAGCCGGAAAAACGGGGAGAAGAACTGAAACGCCACGCCGGCAGCCGGGGCAAAAACAGCGCGGAAGAGCCGGAACGTCCGCCCATGGCCGTAAGATCATGGAAACGGCCGATGCTCGGGCTAGCTCTGCTGGCCCTGTTCGGCGGCGCCGGTTTTGCCGCGTGGCAATGGCTGCTGCCGGCAAAACCGTCCACGGCGCATGAAGAAAAGCCGACCGCACCGGAAACCCGGAAAGCGCAAGCGCCGCAACCCGAGTCGGTGCCGGCGGACGGGGAGGCCACCCCGCCGCAGGCCGGCGAAGCGGCCTTCGCCGCCCCGATGACCGGCACGGCGGCGCCGCAGCAGGCGCTCGACGCGGCAGCGCCTTCGGAAGCCGCTACGGCCGATGCCCAACCCGCAGGCGAAACCGCTTCCGGCCAGGGAGAAGACGTTCAGGCGCAACTCGAAGCGCTGAAAAAGCAAAACCAGGAGATGCAGGCGCAAATCGAGGCGCTGAAAAAACAGGGCGCGCATCCCGCCAGCGCCGCCTACCGGCCGGGCCGGATTCCGCCCAAGGACGGCGTGCTGATCATCAACGGCAAGGACAGCAAGGCCAGCGCGCAGGCGCTGAAGCACGTCATCGAAGAAATGAATGGTGGCCCGGAGAACCCGGACACGAAGAAGGCCGGCAAAGCCAGCAAATAAGGCGTAGGTTGGGCGCCCCGTGCCCAACAAAACAAACCGCCGAGCTCAATGCCGATTAAACCCAAAAAAGCGGTTAACCACGGAGAAAAAAATCAACGCATTGCATGGTGCCTGCATCAAACCATTGGGTGAGTGCCCTGTGCTTTCTCGAAACGCTTTGTTTTGCTCCGTGTTCTCCGTGGTTCAAATGCGGTTTCGGGGTTAGACCTCACCGAAAATCCTGTGCGAATAAATTCGCACCTACAGAACCAATTGCGCCGCAAAATCATAAACCTGCGTGCTCAAATCCTCGGCCAGGCAGTCGAATTCCGTCAATCCTTCCATGCCGCGCAGCCAGGTCAGCTGCCGCTTCGCCAGCTGGCGCGTGGCGGCGAGCCCTTTCTCGCGCAACTCTTCCAGGCCGAACTCGCCGTCCAGGTACTGCCAGGCCTGACGGTAGCCGACGCAGCGCATCGAGGGCAATCCGGGGTCGAGCGGGTAATCGCGCCGCAGCCGCGCCACCTCGTCGATCAGCCCTTGCGCCAGCATGGCGTCGAAGCGCTGGGCGATGCGCCGGTGCAGCACGGCGCGGTCGGATGGCAGCAAGGCCAGCGGGATGACCCGGTAAGGCAGATCGGCCGCCGCCTCTTCCTCGATCAGCGCCGACATCGGCCGGCCGGTCAACATGCAGACTTCCAGCGCGCGCTGGATGCGCTGCGCGTCGGCCGGATTGAGCCGCGCCGCAGTGGCGGGGTCGAGCCGGGCGAGCTCCGCGTGCGCGGCCGCCCAGCCGTGTTGCGCGGCCATCGCATCGATGGCCGCGCGGGTGGCCGGATCGGCCTGCGGCAAGTCGTTCAGCCCCTGCCGCAACGCCTTGAAGTACAGCATGGTGCCGCCCGCGAGCAGCGGGATATGGCCGCGCGCGGTGATTTCCGCCATCAGGCGCAGCGCGTCCAGCCGGAACTGCGCGGCGGAGTAGCTCCGGGTCGGGTCGATGATGTCGATCAGGTGATGCGGGGCGACGGCCAGCGTCGCCGCATCCGGCTTGGCGGTGCCGATGTCCATGCCGCGGTAGACCAGCGCGGAATCGACACTGATGATCTCGCACGGCAGGCGCTGCACCAGTTCCACCGCCACGCCGGTCTTGCCGCTGGCGGTGGGGCCCATGAGGAAAATGGCTGGGGGCAAGCTCGGGTGCGGAGGGTTGAGTGCTGAGTGCTGAGTGGGCATGGCGATCAATTTTGAGCGGGCGGGAGTTAACCTAGAAACCTCAGTTGGAGCTCCCCGATCAGATGAATGCCGCGCATCGGACAGCTCCTATTTCCCGCGCATGAACAGTTTGTCCAGCTCGTCCATCGAAATCTGGCGCCAGGTGGGGCGGCCGTGGTTGCACTGGTCGGCGCGCTCGGTGGCTTCCATTTCGCGCAGCAAGGCGTTCATTTCCGGCACCGTCAGCCGGCGGTTGGCGCGCACCGAGCCGTGGCAGGCCAGGGTGGCGAGCAGTTCGTTGCGGCGCTCGGCGACGACTTGCCCGGCGCCGGATTCGCGCAGCGCCTTCAGCACGTCGCGCGCCAGGAGCACCGGGTCGGCTTCCTGCAGCAGCGCCGGCAGCGCGCGCACCGAGAGTGTGGTCGGCGACAGCGCGGCAATGTCGAAGCCCAATGCGGCCAGCGCGTCGCGATGCTCTTCGGCGGCAGCGGCGTCGAGCGCGCCGGCATGGAACGAGACCGGCACCAGCAGCGCCTGCATGGCGACTTCCTGGCGGTCGAACGCGGTCTTCAGCTTTTCGTATGTCACTCGCTCGTGCGCGGCGTGCATGTCCACCACGATGAGGCCGGCGGCGTTCTGCGCCAGGACGTAGACGCCATGCAACTGGCCAAGCGCGAAGCCGAGCGGCGGAATGGTTTCGTCCGCTTCGTTTTCCGGCGCGGCTTCTTCCGGCTTGCCCAGACGGCCGAACAGGTTGGCGTAGAGATCGCCGCGCTGCTCCACGCCGAGCGGCATTTGCGCCTGGCGCGGCGGGGCGCCATAGGACACGCCCGCCTGCGGAAGACGGGGAGCCGCGGGGGCGGGTTCGGCGGCGCCGTGCCGCGTCCCGATCGGCGCCGCCAGCGCCTTGGTGACCGCGTGGAAGATGAACTGGTGCACCGCGCGCGACTCGCGGAAGCGCACCTCGATCTTGGTCGGGTGGACATTCACGTCCACCCCTTCCGGCTCAATTTCGAGGAACAGCGCGAAGGCCGGGTGGCGGTCGTGGTGCAGGACATCGCGGTAAGCTTCGCGCAAGGCGTGGCTGATCAGCTTGTCGCGCACGAAGCGGCCGTTGACGTAGAAATACTGGGCATCGCGCCCGCCGCGCGAAAAACCCGGCAGGCTCGCCATGCCCCACAGGCGCAGATTGCCGGCGCGCTCGTCGAGGCTGACCGAGGCGCGGGAAAAATCCTCGCCCAGGAGCAGGGCGGCACGGCGCTCGGGGCCACCGGCCGGCAGCTGCCAGACGCCGCGGCCGTTGTGCTGCAATGCAAAACCGATATCGGCGCGGGAAAGTGCGATGCGCCGGAACATTTCCTCGCAATGGCCGTATTCGGTGGCCTCGCTCTTGAGGAACTTGCGCCGCGCCGGGGTGTTGAAATACAAGTCCTGCACGTCCACCGCGGTGCCCGATTCCAGTGCCGCCGGCTGCAACCCTGCGATGTCGCCCCCCGCCGCCTCGACCTTCCAGGCATGGCGCTCGCCGCGCCGGCGGCTCACCAGCGTCAGGCGCGAAACCGCCGCGATGCTGGCCAGCGCCTCGCCGCGAAAGCCGAGGCTGCTCACCGCTTCCAGATCGTCCAGCGAGGCGATCTTGCTGGTGGCGTGACGCGCCAGCGCCAGCGGCAGCTGCTCGGCGACGATGCCGATGCCGTCGTCGGCCACCCGCAGCTGCTTGATCCCGCCCTGCGCCAGGGTCACCGAAATCTCGCCGGAAGCCGCGTCCACGCTGTTTTCCAGCAGTTCCTTGAGAGCCGAGGCGGGGCGCTCCACCACCTCGCCGGCGGCGATCTGGTTGATGAGGAGATCGGGCAAAACCCGGATGGTGGTCATGATTTCTCTTGTCGAGCGAACTGGAAGCTCAATTATATCCGTTTCTGCCTTTTCGGCTCCCACCCAGGTGTAACGCCGCTGTCACATTCCCTGTTTATCATCGCTTCAATGAACTCCCGACCCGCACGATGACGCCAGTCCGCGCCGTTTTCATTTCCGACCTCCACCTCGGCACCCGCGCCTGCCAGGCCGAGCGCCTGCTCGACTTCCTCAAGGAATATCCCTCCGAATACCTGTTCCTGCTCGGCGACATCGTCGATTTCTGGGCGATGAGCCGCGGCGGCATCTACTGGTCGCCGGCGCAGAACACCATCGTGCAGAAGCTGCTGCGGCGGGCGCGGCACGGCGAAAAGGTGTTTTTCATTCCCGGCAACCACGACGAGGCGCTGCGCGAATACGTCGATACCTCGTTCGGCGACATCCGCGTCGAGCACGAATACGTGCACACCACGCTCGGCGGACAGCGCTACCTGCTGTTGCACGGCGACGAGTTCGATCAGGTCACGCGGCACCACAAATGGGTCGCGGTGCTCGGCGACATCTCCTACGACTTCCTGGTGCGGCTCAACAACTGGCTGTCCTGGCTGCGCCGCACGCTGCGCCGCCCCGGCTACTGGTCGCTCGCCGGCTTCGCCAAGCGCAAGGTGAAGACGGCGGTCAGCTTCATTTTCGATTTCGAGGATTCCGTCATCCGCCACGCCCGCGAACGCGGCCTGGACGGCGTGATCTGCGGCCATATCCACTGGCCGGCGATAAAGAAAATCGGCGATCTGGCGTACCTGAACTGCGGCGATTGGGTGGACAGCTGCACCGCCATCGTCGAGCACCTCGACGGCCGGATCGAGCTGGTCGCCTGGGACGGAGATTTGACCGCGACGAAAATCGCGTAGGTCAGGCACCCCGCGCCCTACGTCTTGTGCGAATGAATTCGCACCTTCCCTCTCCCCTAACCCTCTCCCGCAAGCGGGCGAGGGGGACGAGGTCTCGCTTCGCGAGTTTCACGCCAAATCGATCGTAGGATGCGGTGAGCGCAGCGAACCGCATCAAATCGCGAGCGATGCGGTTCGTTCCTCACCGCCCCACACTCCGCGCCCTCCGTGCCTCCGCGCGAATCCGGATGTTCATGCACAGATGCGGAGAGCGCGGAGCTCCGGCGAGCTTGTCGGGCACGGAGTGCCCGACCTACTTCGCTCCGGCGTGGGTCTCGATCACCTCGCGGTAAAAACCGGCCAACCGTTCCGCCAGCGCCGCCGCCGACCAGCTTGCCGCATCGTCCCGGCCCAGCTCGCCCAGCCGCGTCGCCGTTGCCTTGTCCCGCAGCAGGCTCGTCACCTTCGCCGCGAAATCCTCGACATCGTCGTCGGCGATCAGCACGCCCTGACCGGGCTTGAGCACGTCCTTCGCCCCCATTTCGGCCAGCGCCACCAGCGGCACACCCTGGGCCATCGCTTCGAGCAGCACCAGGCCCTGCGTTTCGGTGCGCGAGGCGAATACGAACACGTCAGCGGCGCGGTAGCAGTCCGGCAATTCGCCGCGGCGATCGAGATAGCCGACGAACAGCACGTTGTCCGCCAGGCCAAGCTGGGCGGCTTCATGGCGCAGGCCGGCCAGCGCCGGGCCTTCGCCCGCCACCACCAGCAGCACGTCCGGCACGTCGCGCCGGACACGGGCCGTCACCTTGAGCAAGAAACCGATATTCTTCTCGTGCGCCACCCGCCCGACATACGCGAGCACCGGGCGTTCGGCGGGAATATCGTGGCTCCGGCGAAAAACCGCACCGTCGCCCGGCGCGAAGCTTTCCGGTTCGAGCCCGGTCGGGATGATCTCGGCGCGGGTGGCGATGCCGTAGCCGCGCAGCGCCGCCATCATGGCCGAGGAAGGCACCACCAGGCCGTCGAGGTCGTTGCACTGGCGGCAGGACAGGCGCCGGGCGAAGAAGCGCATGAACTGCTTAGGTAGAAACGGCACATAGTAATGCAGGTATTCCTCGAAAAAAGTATGGTAGCTTTCCACCCGCGGCAGGCCCAGTTCGCGGGCCAGACGCACGCCCAGGTAGTGGGCGGCGAACGGCGTCTGGATATGCACCATGTCGAAACGGGCCAGGCGCAGCTCGTCGCGCAGGGCCAGCACGCGGCCCGTCCGCATCAGCCGGTCTTCGGGGTCGAGAAAAAGGTGGCGCGAGGGAATGCGGCGGATGCGGTGCTCGTCGGCGGTGGGCTGGCCGTAGTCCGGCGCGACCAGATGCACCTCGTGGCCTTGCGCCTCGAGTTCGCGGCGGAACGTGGCAATCGAGGTGGAAACGCCGTTGACACGGGGAAAATAGACATCCGAAATCATCAGGATTTTCATTGCGCGCAAAGAACCGGGTTATCCAAACGGGGCGATTCTAGCGGGCGCAAATGACAGGAAAATGACGATCCGGCAAGCTCGCCGGAGCCCCCCGTTCTCCGCGTCTCCGCATGAGCATCCGGATTCACGCGGAGGGCGCGGAGAGTGAGCCCCGTGGGACGGCTCTTGTGCCCTTTAGGGCGCAGCCGTACAGTCAGGCTGAAGCCTGACCCCAGCTCCATATGATGCGGTTCGCTACGCTCACCACATCCTACGGTGGGCGATGTAGGTGCGAATTCATTCGCACAAGATGCCGATGTCGCTGGCTGGATTGGTGCGCGAATTTGTCGGGCACGGGGCGCCCGACCTACCGGCTCAATACCTGGCAAAAGCGGTACTGGTTTCTTCCCGCCTCTTTCGCCGCGTACATCGCCGTGTCCGCCTTCTTCATCAGTTCCTGGGCGTCTTCCGGGTGATCGCTGGAATAAACCGCAATGCCGATGCTGGTAGTGATGCGCAGTTGATGTTCCCTGACACCGATCGGCTCGCTCAGGGATTTCAGGATTTTGTCCGCCACCTGCTCCGCGTCCCGCGGCTGCCTCAGTTCCGCCAGAACGATGACGAACTCGTCGCCGCCTTGCCGGGAAACCGTGTCTGCGCTGCGCACGCAGGCGTTCAGCCGGCGCGCGACCGCCCTGAGGAGTTCGTCCCCGACATCGTGGCCCAAGCTGTCGTTGATTTCCTTGAAATGGTCGAGGTCGAGAAACATCACCGCCAGGGGCCTGTCATGGCGTTGCGCCTGGGCGAGGGACTGGTTGAGACGGTCCGTCAGCAACCGGCGGTTGGGCAGGTCGGTGAGGGTGTCGTAGTAGGCCAGGTGATGTATCTGCTCTTCGGCCTTCTTGCGCTGGCCGATGTCCCGAATGATGCCGAGGGCGTGCCACCGGCCCTTGATGCTGATCGCCGAGATGGACAGCTCGATGGGAAATTCCTCGCCGCCCTTGCGCAGCGCGGTGATCTCGGAAGTCTTGCCGATCAGCGCACCCTCGCCCGACTCGCGAAAGCGCGCGAAGCCGCGGCGGGATTGGTCACGATGGCGGGGCGGGGCCAGCAGCTCATGTAGATTCCGGCCCAGCGCCTCGCCCGGCTGGTAGCCAAAAATATTTGCAGCGGCGGGGTTCCAGTAGGTGATTTCCTCCTCCGGGCCGAGGATGACGATCGCGTCCATGGCGGCCGTACTGATCAGGCGGAATTTTTCCTCGCTTTCATGCAGCGCCTTTTCCCCCTCCAGGCGCGAGGCGATATCCTGGAACGCCGCCACCGAGCCGACGATTTCGCCGCCGCGATGCAGCGGCGCGGCGACGAAAGAAACCGGGAACAGCGTGCCGTCCTTACGGGTGAAATAATCCTCGTGAATGCGGTAGGTATCGCCCGAGTGGATGGACTGGTATACCGGGCAGTCGCAAAGGGGAACGCGGGCGCCGTCCGGCTTCTGGAAATGGAAGGTTTCATGCGCATTTTCGCCGAGCAGTTCGGCTTCGGTCCAGCCCAGCATCCCTTCCGCCGCCGCGTTCATGAATGTCAGCATGCCGGCGCGGTCGAGCACGTAGATGCCGTCTCCCAGCTCCGAAGTGATCTCGCGCAGCCTGGCCTCGCTTTCGCGTAGCGCGGCTTCGGCCGCCTTGCGCTCGGTGATGTCGCGTGCGATCGACAGCGCGACCGGCTGGCCTTTAAGCTCGATCAGGTGGGTGTTGATCTCGACCGGGATTTTTCGGCCGTCCTTGCCGACATGCACCCGCTCGAACAAGGCATGCCCTTCGCTTTCGACCTGACGTGAAACCCTGGGGATGTCGCTGACGAAGGCGGTGTCGTCGATGTCCGCCGGCGACAGCGCCAGCAGTTCCTGCCGCGTGTAGCCGAGGCGCCGGCAGGCAAGATCGTTGACTTCGACGAACTGCCCCGGCATCCCGTCCGGCATCATCCGGTGCGCCATGATCGCGTCGTTGCCGCTGTTGAACAGCATGCGAAAGCGCGCCTCGCTGTCGCACAGTTCCGCCTCCATCAGCCGGCTCTCGGTCACGTCGATGCCGGTGGCAATGACGAACTCCACCTGGCCGGACGCATCCAGCAACGCGGTGTTGGTCCAGGCGATCAGGCGCGCCCCGCCGTTTTTCGTCGCCCACCGGTTCTCGAACTCGCCGGGGAAATTTCCCGCCAGCAGGCGTTCGAACACCGCCTTCACCGGCGGCACGTCCTCCGGCAACAGCAGGCGCTCCCACACCGGCTTGCCGACGATCTCGGCGGCGCGGTAGCCGGTCGCCTTCTCGCACTGGCGGTTGAAGCGCATGACCCGCCCATCGCGGTCGAGCACCACCACCAGCGCGCCGGCGGTGTCCAGCACCGCCGAGATGAAGCTGTTCTCGCTTTTCAGTGCTTTCTCCGCCCGCCTCTGCGCGGTCACGTCCAGCAGCACCCCGACGATGGCGGGCCGGCCATCGAGAAGCGTACGCTTGCCGTGCACCGCCACCTCGATCGCGCTGCCGTCCTTGCGCAGCCCGCGGAAGGAATAGCTGATGCTGTCCACTTCGCCCTGGAGCCGCTTGCGCATGTTTTCCGCGATCATGGGGCGGTCTTCCGCCACGGCAAGATCCTTGGGATCCATCGCCAGCATTTCGTCGGTGGTATAGCCGAAGATTTTCTCGTGCTTGGGATTCACATACAGGAACCGGCCTTCGGCGATCACCGAAATGCCGACCAGCGACTGCTCCACCAGGGCGCGGAACTTCCCCTCGTTCTCCAGCGCCGCGTCGCGCAGCCGCGCCACCAGGCGCCAGATCAGCGGGGCGCAAACCGTGGCGAGCAGGCCGGCATCAATGAAAATGCGCGCGCCGTCGCCGACCGGCAGCGCCGGCAACAGCCACATGATGGCCACCTCGACGACGGTGATCGTCGCCAGCAGCTGCACGAACAGGCGCGGCAAGGAAAAATCGAAAGCGCCCGGACCGGATTTGTTGTTCATGACGGCACGGCGGGAAACGAGGAAAACAATTGTGGGTTGGGCATGGCCGAACGGGCTCTTATCGTCGGGAACACTCGCATCATGAAAGCAAATCGGCGGGAAGACAAGAGGCGAAACTTGGGAGGCGGCGGCGTTGAATGGGCGTATGCGGTCAAGTCCGCCTACGTACTATGACAACGATGTCGTCGCTACCGATCCAGCCGGGCCATTTTGCTGGCGCGCGCCAGCGGCGGGTTCTTGGCGAAGTAGCGCTTGATGCCGCCGAGGATCGCCGCCGCCATCTTGTCCTGGTAGGCGTCGTCCTTGAGCCGCTGCTCTTCCTCCGGGTTGGAGATGAAGGCGGTT
>JAQTMN010000045.1 GCA_028714315.1 Sulfuricella sp.
TAACGCGGAATAGGCACCAGAAAATGGTAATAAAAATGGAAAACGACCTTGGTGACGTGAAGAAAATGTGGTTTAAGCGCACCCAAGCGCCTGAAGTAATCGATCGCCCGTCATGCTTCAATCGCCCAGGCTTCTCGCGCAATGTTTACTCCAGCGAGTTCCCAGGGAAATGGTACGAATTCCGCCAGTCAATGGATTGCCCGCACTGGAAGGTTGGAGGAAATGCACACGTTCTCAAATGGTGCGACAGCCAAGGCGGAAGGAAAACGCCTTGGCACGCATGCAGCGGATGTCGCCATAAAGTAGTGAAATCATGAGCCACCTATACCTGTTCGCCAGCGCCTTCGCCACCGTCTTCCTGCTCGGATTCCAGCAGAAAAACGTCCACGGAAACCATTACCTCGCGGCCATCGTCACCAGCATCGGAATAGGCGCTGCGCAAATATTTCTCTGGCGCCTGGTCCCGCAAGCCAACGCCAGCGAAATCGTCGCCACCCTGTGCGGCGGCCCGGCTGGAATCTGCGCTGCAATGTGGCTGCACCCCAAATTCATCAAGCGAATGGAGGGTAAATGAGAACCATAATACCAGCGCAAAAACTTATCGCCACCCGAACCAAATAAATGTCCCATCCCTCCGCTTCCCTATCCGTCCGCGCCGCCTGGCACGAAGGCCTCATGCCAGACCCAGACGTCGAAATCGACGAATGGTCGAACGAATACCGCTATTTGCCGCCGGACAGCAGCGAGCCTGGAAAATTCCGCCTCTCGCGCACCCCCTACATGCGCGACATCATGCGCGATTTATCGCCGAAATCGCCGATTGAAGAAGTCGTCCTGGTCAAGGGCGGCCAGATCGCCGGCAGCGAAACCGCCAACAACTTCATCGGCTACATCATGCACATCGCCCCTGGACGCACCATGATGGTCCAGCCAACGGTGGACGCAGCGAAAGACTACGTGCGGGAGCGCATCAACCCGCTGATCGAATACACCCCCGCCATCAAGCAGCGTTGCTCAGAAGGAAAGAGCCGGGACGGATCCAACACAGTAAAATTCAAGCGCTTCCCAGGCGGATTCCTCGCCGTCACTGGCGCCAACTCAGCACAAGCCCTGCAATCCCGCGCTATCCGCTACCTCATCCTGGACGAAATTGACCGCTACCCGCGCGATGTCGATGGGCAAGGCGATCCGCTCGGCATGGCCGTCAAGCGCACCGACACCTTCAAGCGCAACCGCAAAATCTTCAAACTCAGCACCCCAGGAAACAAAGACGAATCGCGCATCCTGGTTGACTACGCCGAGACCGACAAGCGACGATACTTCGTCCCATGCCCGCACTGCGGAAACATGGACTACATACAGTGGAGCAACATCCACTGGCCACCCGGCCACCCGGAAAAAGCCGCCCTAACCTGCACCGCCTGTGGCGCAGAAATCGAAGAACACCACAAGACCTGGTTCATGGATCCTGCACGCGCGGAATGGCGACCGACCGCCATCAGCAAACGCCCCCGCTCGCGCGGCTACCATCTCCCAGGCCTCTACTCCCCACTCGGCTGGCGCAGTTGGGGAGACATCGCCACAGACTGGGAACAAGCCATGGACCTCGCCGCGCGCGGCGACGACACCCTGCTCAAGAAAATAACCACCATGGACCTGGGCGAAGGCTACGAACAGCAAGGAGAACGCGCCCGCGTCTCCACCATCAAGGCGCGCGCCGAAACCTACCAGCACCGCATGGTGCCTTACGGCGGACTGATCGTCACCGCCGCGGTAGACGTGCAGCACAACCGCCTGGAATGCAAGATCATGGCCTGGGGCCGCGCCGAAGAAGCCTGGGTGATCGACTACCACATCATCTGGGGAGACACCCTGCAATCGCAAGTCTGGGCGGATCTGGAAACCTGGCTGCAAACCCCCTTGCGCTACCAGAACGGGGTAGAAATGCGCATCGCCGCCTGCGCCATCGACGCCGGTGACGGAACCACCTCAGAAGAAGTCTATAAATTCGTGCGCTGGAAGAGCCACCGTCTGATCTTCGCCATCAAGGGCGCGAAATCATTCGACGCGCCGGTCCTTCCGCCCCCCACCGCAAGGGAAGTAGACCGACAAGGCAAGCGCGTCAAGACAGGAGACCTGCTCTGGGTCATCGGCGTCAGCCAGATCAAGGTCATCATCGCCGCCCGCCTGCGCCTGGAGACGCCCGGCAAGAACTACATCCACTTCCCCACCTGGCTCCCAGACGAATACTGGCCGCACCTTGGCAGCGAAAGCCTGAAAAAACGCTACATCAACGGCAACGCCTACCAGCGCTGGGAAAAAATCCCAGGCGCCAGAAACGAAGGCTGGGACCTGCTGGTCTACAACTACGCCGCCGCCTGCCGCATCGGCATCAACCGCTGGGGAGAAGCGCAATGGCAAGAATGCGAGCGCCATTTATCGCAGCACGACCTTCTCTCCGGAATCGAAACGCCGCAGCATGAGCAGCCTGAAATAATCTCGAACGAAGCAGCCCCGGGTGGCCAGACGGAAGAACTCGAAACCGCAGCTGGTGACGATGTAAATCAATCGCCACCCCGCTTTACACCACCCGTAAAGATCGCGATCAATCCACCGGCACCGCAGGCCAGAAGGATAGGTCGATCAACCTACTTAAGATAATCTGACCCGCGCCCTGAACATTTTCCAATTGGCGCGCAAATACCCCTCCACGGCATCCTGTCTGCTACACAAAACAGCAGACTCATCCCATGCCAGTATCGCAAGCCCAGATCGACGCCCTCAATGCCGCAATCAGCGTAGGCGAGCGAACCGTGCGTATGGGCGACAGGATGGTGGAATACCGCTCAGTCGCCGAACTCATCCGAGCTCGTGACGACCTGCTGAGTCAAAAAGCGGCGGAAGAAGCAACCACCACGGGCACGCCTCGCCCACGCCAGACCAAGCTTTACCACGCCGGGCGCGGATTCTGATGGCGAAAAAACGCAAGAACAATAAATCCGCTCCAGCAGGCGAAACCAGTCTCACTGTAAACGCCCGCTACGACGCCGCAGGAAATGGCCGCCGCATGCGCGGATGGGTAACGCCGGCGACCGGACCGAATCGGTCAATCGAAGGGCTGGCCACCATCCGCAACCGAGCGCGCGACGCACAGCGCAACGAATGGACTGGTGCAGCCAGTGGACGGGTATGGACCACCAACCTGATCGGCACCGGCATTATTCCGCGCCCGAAAACATCAAACGCCAAACTCAAGGAAATGCTCGTTTCGTTGTGGGACCAATGGGTGCCGCAATCAGACGCCGATGGCGTGCTGGATTTTTACGGACTGCAAACCCTGGCCACGCGAAACTGGATCGCTGCCGGAGAAATATTCGCGCGCCTGCGACCCCGCCGCGTGGAAGACGGGCTTGCCGTCCCGCTGCAGATCCAGCTGCTCGAATCCGACATGCTCCCGTTGCTGGATGTTGACACCTACCCTGGGCTCGTACCAGGAAACCGCATCCGATCCGGTATTGAACTGGATCGCGTAGGCCGCCGAGTTGCCTATTGGATGTACAAGGAGCACCCAGGCGACCGCTTCTCCGGCGGAATAATGGCCAGCCAGTTGTCGCGCATCCCAGCCGATTCCATCCTCCATCTCTACGAGCCGATCCGGCCTGGCCAGTTGCGCGGCGTATCTGACTACGCGCCTATTCTCGCCAAGCTGCGAGGCGTCATGGATTACGACGACGCTGTGCTGGAGCGGCAAAAGCTCGCCAACCTGTTCACCCTTTTCATCACCCGCACCGGCATGGCCGGCGACCCGAACATCAACCCCGTGACCGGAATGCCGTCGGATTTCGACTCGAAAGGTGCGCCGCTGGCCGCGCTGGAACCGGGAATCAGCCAGGAATTGCTGCCTGGCGAGGATGTCAAATTCAGCGATCCACCAGACGCCGGCGCCAATTACGCCGACTTCATGCGCCAGCAGCACCTGGGTGTGGCGGCAGGTCAGGGAACGCCATACGAACTGCTGACCGGCGATCTCAAGGACGTTTCAGACCGGACGCTGCGCGTCATCATCAACGAATTCCGCCGTCACTGCGAACAGCGCCAGTGGCAAATCGTCATCCCGCAATTCTGCCGCCCAATCCGCAACGCCTGGGCCGATGCAGCCGCCCTGGGCGGAATGCTCACATTGGCGCAAGCCGATGAGGCAAAAAACGTCACATGGTCGCCACAAGGATGGGCATACATCCATCCCACCCAGGACGTACAGGCCAAAACCATGGAAGTCGCCGCCGGATTCAAATCCCGCTCCCAGATCATCACCGAGCGCGGCGAAGACCCCGACGAAATCGACCAGCAACGCGCCGCCGATGCCAAGCGCGAATCCCGTCTAAAGCTCAACCCGAGCCAGAAGCCATGAACCTGAACATTTTCCAATTGGCGGCAATTTTCATAAATCGCCATCCTGCCAACATCGAAACGGAGTAACGCAATGCCACGAAATAAATCATGGTTCCAGGTAAACGCATCCGCGCCGGGCGAAGCGGAAATCGCCGTGCGAGGACTCATCGGCGAATGGGGCGTCAATGATGTCGACTTCATCAACGCCCTGGAATCGCTGGGCGAAATCGACGCGCTGACTGTACGCATCAACTCGCGGGGCGGAGACGTAGACCACGCCCTCAGCATCTTCAACGCGCTGAAATCCCACCCCGCCAACATCACCGTGCGCATTGACGCAGTGGCCATGTCAGCCGCCTCCATCATCGCCATGGCTGGCGACCAGATCATCATGCCGGCCAACACCATGATGATGATCCACAACCCGTGGACCATTGCTGCCGGGAACGCACAAGATCTGCGTCAGGCTGCCGACACGCTGGACAAATACACCACGCTGCTGATCTCCACATACACCGCCCGCACTGGCAAGAGCGAGGCAGAAATCCAGGCCATGCTCGACGAAGAAACCTTCATGACCGCCGCCGAAGCCGTCGAGCAAGGATTTGCCGATACGGTAGAAGCCATCGCCAAAAACCCTGCCGCCCAAGCCCGCGCATACGCCGCCGCCCTGGGTATCCCGGATGACGTGCTGGCACGCATGGCTGCCGCAGGCGAAGTAGAAAAATCTTCCAGCCTGGCCGCGCATATTCAAGCCCGCGCCACCCTGCTCGGAATCGAAGCCCACGCCGCCGACATCGCCCTGGACGAAAACCTGACCACCGTCGAATCCGCCTATGCGGCACTAGCCGATGCACGCGAAATCGTCGACCTGTGCGCACTGGCATCCATGCCAGAGCAGGCCGCTCCGCTTATCCGCCGCCGCGCCACGCTGGCGGAAGCGCGCAAAACGCTGACCGACGCACGCGCTGACGCTGACGAATCCATCCGCACCGACGGGCACCCCCCGTCAGAGTCCCATAAACCGGCGCAAAGCAGCGCCGACGTATGGGCAAAAGTAATCCCCAACCGCCAGACCAAGGAGCAATAGAAATGGCAACTTTCACCGAAGCCCGGCGCACGGGCGATCACCTGATCTCGGAAGCGAACTACACCCGCAGCCGCGAAAACATCACCATCATCAGCGGCGCGGGCATTCTTGCGCCCGGAACCGTGCTGGGGAAAATTACCGCTTCCGGCAAATATTCGGCCTACAACAACGCCAACGCCGACGGAACCGAAGTCGCCGCAGCAGTGCTCTACGCCGCCGTCGATGCCACCTCTGCAGACGTTCCGGCAGTCGCGCATGTCCGCGACTGCGAAGTTGCAGAAATCCTCATGACCGGCCTCGACGCCGCCGCCATTAACGACCTCGCCGCCATCGGCGTAATCGTCCGCTAAGGAGAAACACAATGCCATCGATGAACATATTTTCTGACGACGCGTTCAGCCTTGCCAGCCTGACAGCAGCAATCCAGAACATTCCTTACCAGCCTGGCCGTATCGGAGAATCCGGCTTGTTCATGGAGAAATCAATCGCCACCCTGGATTCCTACATCGAGCAGGAAAATGGCGTTCTCTCGCTGCTTCCCGTATCTCAGCGCGGCGCGCCGGCAAAAGGCGCGCCAATCGCCAGTCGCGTCGCCAAATCGTTCCGTGTCCCGCAGATCAAGCAAGAGAAACAGCTTGGCGCGGATGCCATCGTCGGCGTGCGCAGTTTCGGTAGCGAGACCGAACTTGAAACTGTTGCGAAAGTCGTGGCAGACCGCCTTGCGCCAATGCGCAACTCAGTCGAATACACCCTCGAATCGCATCGCCTTGCCGCCGTCATGGGAAATTATTACGACTCCACCGGCGCATCGAAAAGCCTGTTCGATGAGTTCGGCGTAACTCAGCAAACAGTTGCCATGGCACTGACCATATCCACCACCAAGGTGCGCCAGAAAGTCATGACCATGCTGGAAATGATCGAAGATGCCCTGGGAGGCTTGAGCTTCACCGGCGTTCGCGTTTTCTGCGGCAAGAACTTCTGGAATGAGCTGATCGAGCACGATGCGGTAAAGGCGACATTCCTCAATACGCAAATGGCGTCCGACCTGCGCGGAGATCCACGCATGGAGCTCAACTTCGGCGGCGTGGTGTTCGAGCGCTACCGTGGAACCAGCGCCGTCAAGGTTGGCGATGATGACGCCTATGCCGTTCCGGAAGGCGTAGTGGACCTGTTCATCACCACCTTCGCGCCAGCAGACTACGTCGAAACAGTCGGCACGCTTGGCCTGCGCATGTACGCCAAGCAGTGGGGAGAAGAATCGGGCCGCAGCATCAATCTGGAAGTGCAGAGCAACCCGCTCAACATCTGCACCCGCCCCCGCGCCGTCATCAAGCTGACCAAGGTTTGATCCATGTTCGCCGCCGCCGCCGCACGAATGAACGCATCCATCATGGCCGCTCTTGGCCGCGATGATGTGTCCATTCGTGGAGACGGCTACGATGAATCCCCTCGCGGGATATTCGTTGCGCCATGGAGCGGAATTGCAATCGGCAACATGATGGTAGACCGCCCCGATCCGGTTCTCGTCGTGCTCACGCCGGATCTGGCAAAACTCGGTGGAGTAGACCCGCAACCGGGCGACCAGGCCGAAATCGGCAGCACCATTTACACCATCGTTTCGGCGAAGGATGTAGACGGATTCACCGAAATGACGCTGAGGCTCTATGTTTAATTTCAGCGGGAAAAACTACATCGGCAAGTCCAGCCAGATCAATGAAGCGCGCCAACCCAGGCCGCCCGCGTTGACCGGTATTTATTCCCGCATCGGAACCGGCCATATCGGCAAGCTGATGAACGCCGCAAAGGCATCAAGCAAGAGCGAAGAGCATGCCGAACCTGTTTGACATCGAGCCGCTCATCATCGCCCGAATCAAGGCTGCCGTGCCGGGTCTGCGTACCGTGTCCAGCGTCTCTCTGCTGGCCTCTACTGCCGACATCGCGTCGCTGCTTCCCGCCGCATTCGTGCAGCCCATGGAAGGATCTGTCAAGTCATCCGCTGCCGCGAACTGCATGGAAAGCCAGGCCTGGCTGGTGACGGTATGCGTGTCGAATTTCCGCGACACCGACACCGAAACCACCGCCAGCAAGGCAGGCGCGCACGCCCACAACATCATCGCTGCGCTCAACGGCTGGCCGCCCAAGGGCACCGGGAAGCTCATGCATTACGAAGGCCGTTCCGCGCCGTATTACGAGCCCGGCTTTGGAGAATTTCCGCTGCACTTCTACATCGACGTTTATGTGCATGGCCAAGGATAGCCTCAATGAAAATCACCCTTCTAAAACCCCATACCCACGCCGGAACAGAACACCAGCCTGGCGAATCGCTCGATCTTGATACAGAACAGGCCGAGTGGCTGCGCGCTCAAGGCGTAGCCGCACCGGCAAAACCCGAACCCAAGAAATCCACTCAAGGAGAATGATCCATGCTTTCAACCGTAACCAGCCTGTTTTCCTCGCAAGGCGTCATCCAGCTCGGCTCGCGCGCTGCTGACGGCACTGTCAAAACATTCTTCGACATCGGCAACGCGCCAAAAATCAGCGTATCCCTGAAAACCGACGTGGAAGAAATCAAGGAATCCTCTTCCGGTCAGCGCCTGCTCATGGCGCGCCTGGAGAAAGGAAAATCTGCAGAAATCAGCATGGAGCTGCACAACTTCGACAAGCGCACCATCGAAGTGCTGTTGCGCGGCACGCAGACCCATGTCGTATCCGGAACCGTAACCGCCGAAGCGATGCAGAGCGGCATGGCCGTCGGCGACATTTACCGTACCGCCAAGCCATTCATCAGCACCGTAGTGATCAAGGACAGCGCCGGCACGCCGGCAACGCTGGCATACGGAACGGATTACACCCTGGACGCCGATGCCGGACTGGTACGGCTGCTGAATGTCACCGGCTTCACCCAGCCGTTCAAGGTTGACTATGCCTATGCTGGCGCAGACGTGAATGCCATGTTCGTTACCGCGCAGCAGGAATACACCGTGTTCTTCAGCGGCATCAACACGGCGAACGCCGACAAGCCAGTCCTGGTGGAACTCTATCGCACCATCTTCGATCCGGCAGAAAACATCGACTTCATTTCTGACAACGTCAACACGTTTACGCTCAAGGGATCCCTGCTGATCGACTCGACCAAGAGCGCAAGCGATCCCACGCTTGGCCAGTTCGGACGCATCATGACCAAGACGCCTGTCTGATAAATCGTTTTTGGGAGGCGGCATGAAATTACCAAGAATGAGCGGCACGGCTGCATGGACGCTGCTGCTGTGCCTGATCGTATTCGCGATCGCGCCGCAGCAGCTCTCCGTCGCCGCGTACAAGCTTTTCCTCATCACGCTGGCAGGCGTGTCAGGGTACTGGATAGACCGGGAGATTTTCCCCTACGCACGTCCGGATATTTTCATGCACAGCCACAACAACGACATCCGTCTGGCCGCCGCGATGCTGCGCCGGTCGATCATCGTCGCAGCGTCCATGATCGCCGTGGGGCTGGGGTTATGAGATGGCTCGCATTCACAATCTTGTTGATTGCCGGCACGTGCGCGGCTTCTGTCCCTTTGGCAGCGCAGGCCTATCGAGCCCAGGTGATCCGCGCTGCCCGTGTCGTGTGGGGTCTGAATGCGCCTACGGCCACCTTTGCGAGCCAGATACACCAGGAGAGCGGGTGGCGCTCCGATGCGCAAAGTCCCTATGCAAACGGTTTGGCTCAATTTACCCCGGAGACGGCAACGTGGATTAGCGGCGCCTACCAGTCAGAACTTGGCGCGTCAGATCCGTGGAATCCATCATGGTCGATACAGGCACTGGTGCGGTATGACAAGCATCTCTATGACAAGCTCGCCGCCGCCACGCCCTGCGATCGCATGGCCATGGCGCTGTCAGCATACAACGGCGGCCTCGGCTGGGTAGTGCGCGACAAGGCCAAGTCCGCCGCAAACGGCGATTCAACGACCCGCTGGTGGGGCCATGTAGAGCGCTACAACGCCGGGCGCAGCGCGGAGAATTTCCGCGAAAACCGCGATTACCCGCGCCGCATCCTGCTGCTCCACGAGCCCGCATACATCAATGCCGGATGGGGCAAGGGAATATGCGCATGAACATCGATCACACCAGTCCATTGATCGCCGCGATCCTGTCACTATCCATCGTGGCCGCCGCGATCGGTTTCCTCGCCTGGTATTTCAAGGCGCCGGACATTCCGGCAGGCGTGACAGTAACGGCCAATCCAGCGCCGGAAATCAAGCACGAAGCGCCAACCGTCACCATCAAGCCGCAGGCGATAAAAGTCTATCGTCCCGCTGTCAAGCGCAGCCTGAAACTGCCTGAAACAATTGCGGCAGACGCCAACCAGCACGTCATCGCATCCAGCAAGACGGCCAATGATGAGCACCCCCACACCATCACCACGACGATCGACGCGCAAACCGGAGACGTGCAGACATTCGACCGCACCGATCCGCTGCCGTGGGCAGCCGTCAACACGAAATCGGAGATCGGCATCTATTACGGCATGAAGCACGGCGAGCAGGCCGTCCGTATCGAGGGCCGTCAGGAACTGCTGCAGGTCAAGGCGCTGCACCTAGGCGCCATCGCCAGCGCGGACATGGTTCGCGGCAGTACGGATACTTTTGTCGGATTCGGCGCGTGGGCGAGGTGGTAAATGGCATGGACAAGAAGAAAGACCGACATGGGATCTGACGTTCGAAACGAAATCATGGAAGCCATCGCCGCCGATGGCGATGTGCCGCAGCGCACCATGCTCAAGCTCATGCTGATGGTGCTGGACGACATCGGCGGAAAAATCGACGCGATCCTGCAGGACGAAACCAGCCTGCGCCACGCCGTGCTGAACGGCCACACCGAGCAGCATGAAGCTCACCACGATTGGATCGCTGCCCAGATGGAGTCCCAGGCGGCGAACAAGAAAAGCGCGCGCAATATTATCGAATCCATGGTGGAAAAAGTCTTGTATTCCGGTATGGTCTTCATGGCCGGCGCGGTGGCGATGAAGGTATTTGGACAATAATGCCAGCAGCCACAAAAAATATCCTGCGCGACCTAGGCGAGACCAAGCCATGGCGTTTGGCATTGCGTAACAACGATGTCGCAATAGACCTCACCGGGTGCCGAGCCGGCATGTCGCTCACCCCGAGATCAGGAGGCGCCGCGACGGAACTTTCAACCGATAATGGCGCAATTTCAGCGCTGGATGCCTCTGGTGTCATATCGGTATCCATGTCCCACCCTCAATATGCCGCATTGCCCATAGGATCGTATTCGATGCGCCTGTGGATCGTCTGGTCTAACGGAGAACGCGAATACCTGTTGGTCGGTATGTGGAGCATCCGATGACCTGGCAGATCGTCGAAACAAATTCGTCAAAAACGCTGATCGAAGATGGCGTCGATTTTGTCCTGGTATCTGACATCGAGCAAGGACCACCAGGGCCTCCAGGCACCGGCTCGGGCGACATGCAAAAGCTGATCTACGATCCCCACGGATTCGAGATCGACATTTTCGACTTAGGGCATATGACCGGCACCCTTGACGCTGGCACTTTCTAAAAGGTAAATATCATGGCACGCATACAACTTCGGCGCGGCAACGCCGCCAACCTTCCCACCTCCGGCATGCTCGCCGGCGAAGCATTCGTAACCCTGGATCGCGGCAACCTGCATGTGGCAACCGACGCCACCACGCGCGCGCCGATCACCCCCGCAATTTATGCACTGGCAGCCATTCCAGCCGTAGATGGCGCAGCCGACCTGATTATCATTCATGACGCGAGCGAGGCAGCCGCCCAAAGAGAGAAAAAGATCACCATCGACGCCTTCAAGATCGCGCTCAACATCCCGACCGGATCGAGCGACGAGAAGGTAGCTGTGGTCAGTGGCGGCACGTCTGGCTATCTTTATGGCACAGACGGCACCGACGGCGTAATGCGCATGGGCGCCAGCATGAGCTGGGCCAAGGACGCAGGTAATGCCTATGTCACTCTGGATGTTTCCCTGGTGGATGGCGGGACGTTCTGATGACCAGGATCAAGTTCAAGCGGGGGACGCGCGCGCAGCTGGACGCTGCGGCTGCCGCAAGCGGCCTGGATGCCGGAGAACCGTATTTCATCACCGACGAGGGGCGGCTCGCAATAGGGTTGTCGGCGGGCACTTATGAGGTGTTCGCCAAGGTAAGCGAGGCAAGTGGGTATCCGTCAATCGCTTACCCGAAACGCTCATCTGCGCCGAAAATCGTTGGCGACGTAGTAGGTGCTACGCTTACTACGTCAGCCCTCGCCGCATCGCGGTTGTATTATTTTCCGCTCGTCGTTCCCCGCAACGTGGTTCTTACAGGCCTTCGCATATTCGGTTCTGGTGGGGGTGGGTATGTTGTTTCAGTAGGAATATATGGCAACGCTACAGTAAATGGAAACGATGCACCGGGGACTCTATTGGCATCGGTGTCTAATCTGAGTGTAAGTACTGCAGGCAATAAGGATGGCGCGCTTTCCTACACCCTGATGGCGGGGGAGTTGTACTGGATAGGTCTAATCTCCAATGCCGCAACAAGTCTGCTATCTCTACAAGCAGCCGGTTCGCAGACTTCGCTTGGTCGGTTATCTGGAGGAACCACGAGCATAGGCTATTTATATGCGGCAGGTAGTGGCTCTACCCTCCCTGCTACAGCGCCTACTGCCTTGACGGAAGCCGCCAATGTGACAATTCCTTGCGTATATCTGTTGGAGTAATAAAAAATGCACGAACTCGAAACCCTGATCCCACAGCCAGTCGAAATCGAAGTCGGCGGGGAAACGATCAGCGTCAATCCGCTCACCATCGGCCAACTCACCCGCGTCATGAAAGCGCTGAAACCGGCGCTTGCCGACATCAAGGATGAAATCAACATCACCATGCTGGCCGTCGATCATGGAGAAATCCTGTTATCTGCTGTTTCTGCCGCAACAGGCAAGCCGATTGAATGGCTGGATGCGTTGCCGACCGATGAATTCATCCGCCTGGCCGGGAAGCTGCTGGAGGTGAACGCCGATTTTTTTACCCGTTCTGTGCTGCCGGAGATCACCGCCGCAGCGGAAAAAATAAGCAGCGCGAGTGGGGTTGGGCTGACGCTCTCCACCTCCTGATGTCTAGCGGGCATACCGATGCGGTGAATTACACACCGGGCCAAATGCGCCTATATCTGGATGCGATTGGTCGTGACGAAAAGCGCAAGCAGCGCAATCAATTATTTCTGCTGCGGGCAGCAATGGCGGATGAAAATGGATTCAAGAATGCGCTTGAATCGCTTGGCGAGTGAAAATGGCAAATGATCTGAACTTAATCGTCAAGCTCGGCGCCGATGGCAGCGTGCTCAATTCCGTCCTGAAAGACGCCAACGGAAATCTGAGCAAATTCGGCGCGGCTGGCAAGCAGGCAGGCGATAGCGTCAACAAAGGCATGGAATCGGCTCGCGCCAGTTCGCTGCAGCTTGGCAATGCCTTGCAGAGCATAAAATCCAGCATCGTCGGAATCGTCAGCGCGGCAGGGATTGCCGGTTTTTCCAGGAAATTCATCGAAACCGCCGATGCCGTCAATACCCTCAACGCCCGCATCAAGCTGGCAACCAAGTCAACCGAAGAATTCACCGCGTCGAAGGCTGAAGTCATCGCCATTGCGCAGCGCACAGGGCAGTCTCTCGAATCGATTGGCACGCTGTATGTAAAAGTCGCCGACGCCATGCGCCAACTCGGCAGGACGCAGAAAGAAACCCTGCAGTTCACCGAGGCAACCGCACAGGCCATGCGCCTTTCCGGCGCCTCTACAGAAGAGGCAGAGGCTGGTATCACACAGCTTTCCCAGGCGCTGGCATCAGGCGTGCTGCGCGGCGATGAATTCAATTCCATCATGGAGAACTCGCCACGCCTGTCTCAGGCCATGGCGGACGGCCTCGGCGTGCCTCGTGGCGCCCTGCGCGCCATGGCAGAAGAGGGGAAGCTCACCGCCGATGTGGTGACGAAATCCATACTCAGCCAGAAGGACGCGCTAGGTGGCGAGTTTGCACAACTCCCTGTCACGGTAGGGCAGGCGTTCACCAGACTCAACAATACATTCATGATGTGGGTGGAAAACGTCAACAACTCGACCGGTATCACCGGGAAGTTCGCCACCGCGCTCAACGCGCTTGCGCAGCATCTCAACCTCGTCATGAGCACCGCCGGAATGCTTGCCGCCATTACGCTACCGGCTCTTGCATTACGCGCATTCCCAGCCGTCATCGGCGCCGTCAGATCCTTGTATGCCTCGGTCTCGCTGCTTTACCTGAAACTCAATCAGCCGATCGGCACCGTCATGCCCGGCGCGATCGAATCCATCAGCAAGCTGCAGGCCGCATCGCTTGTGCTCATGTCAGCCTGGTCTGGATGGGAAATCGGTGCCTGGGCGCGCGATAATTTCGAGATCGTCAGGCTCGCCGGCGTCTCCATGGCCAGCGGTTTGCATGTCGCATTCGCCACCCTGACTGGCGCATCGAAGCAGGAAATCCAGGCCATCAAGGATGGATATTTCGAGGTATTTACCGCAGCAACAGATCAGGCGCAGCAGTCACAAGCAGCAATGGTAGCCGCAAGCGAAGCCGCCATCGCCAAGACCAAAGACCAGTTGAAGCAGGAAGCTGACGCCTACAAGGCGATGACCTCCACCATCAAGGCAAATTATGACCAGCGCCTGTCCGACTTATCGGCCAATCTGCAACAGCAGCTTGCGCTGATCGACGCTTCCGGCCTCAACGACACCGCCAAGGAAACCGCCAAGACCGCCGCCATTCTGGCCGAGCACAAGGAGCGCCTGGCTGCAATCAAGGTTTACCAGAGTGAAATACTCGGGCTGATTGCCCAGGAAGAGGCTTCCCGCGTCGCATCCGCGAAGGTCAGCGGAGAGACGGTCCAGAAAATCAACATGGATGCGCTGAACGCCAGGCGCGCTCTTCTGGCCGATATTCTCAAGGATTACCAGGCGCATTTTGCCGATCTCAATCAGCAATACACTGCCCACCTGGCGCACGTGCAGCAGATCGAACAGGCCAAGCGCGATGCGGTTGCCGGGGTGCAATCAACCCTTCGCGACCTGGCGCGCGAAAACATGGACGCTGAGGAAGCCTATGCTGACAAGCAAAAGGAAATCGACGAACTGCAAAGCGCGGCGCGCAAAGCGCTGGTCGAAAAGGATTACACCCATGCCAAGGAATACGCCGAGAAATCAATCGCCCTGGCAAAAACCACCGCCAACGAAGTAAGCAATGCCGACGGTATCGTGATCGAAAAACGCGAGGCGGTGGACAAGGCCACCAGCCAGGTCAATGAATCGCTCATTCTGCTGAAAAAATCCTACGACGGCCAGGGAGAAGTGGCGAAGAATGAAGCCACGCAGACCGCGCTGGCGATGAAGGAAACCGGCGTCAACGTGGACGCGCTCAAGGCAGCCGTCCAGGCGCTCGACACCACGCTGGCCAGCCAGCACGCGCTGACGGTAAAAACCAATGTCGACGAAGTGAAGGATTCCATCCTCAGCCTCAACGGCATGAACACCGCCAGCACCCACACTATCACCATCAAGAAAGTTGAAGCCAACGCAACAGGCGGCCTGGTGGGCGCGGGTGTCGGACACTACGCCACCGGCGGCCCGGTTGCCTCCATGGTGCAGAAATTCGCCACCGGCGGCCCGGTGTTCCGGCGCCCGAACTGGCTCAAGGTGCCAGGCAGCGGAAACGGCGACACCGAGCCAGCCGCGCTAGAGGGCGGCAGCTTCGTGGTCAAGAAGGCCGCCAGTTCCTATTACGGCGACGGATTGATGGGCAAGATCGCGCGCGGCGTGCAGCAGTTCGCCACGGGTGGAGGCGTAGGAATCAAACCAGGCGATCCGGTAGATATCGACCGTGCGCTGAAGTTCTTCGAATGGGCCAACAACTACATCAATACTTACGAATGGACGTTCAGCAGCGTCTATTACGACTGGATGAAGACCTGGCCGGACGGGATCATGGCCAGGATCGCTGCCGGAGACCCGGCTGCATTGTCCGCCATTCCTGACATGATAAAAGAAGCACAGCGCCATATTATTGACATCGACAGAAAGGCGCACCCGGCCTTCAAGAAGAAACTCGGGGCTGTGCCGAAGTACGCCATGGGCGGACCTGCCGGCACCGATACCGTGCCCGCCATGCTCACCCCTGGCGAGTGGGTGGTCAAGAAATCCGCCGTCGCAAAATACGGACTCGGCTTCTTGGATGCGCTCAACAACATGCGCATCCCGCGCGCCGCCTTGGCCGGCATCGGCGCGCCGCCGGTCGCGCGCTTCGCCACCGGCGGCCTGGTAGGCGGCGCAACCATCCCGAATCCGACGCTTCCCGCCGCTTCCAGTCCCACCCGCACGGTGCGCGTGGAACTGTCGTCCGGCAATCGAACGGTCAACGCCACCATCGACTCGAGCGACGAAACGCGACTGCTGCAACTGCTGGAGGCCGCCCGTGTACGCGCTGCATGAGGATTACCGATGCAATTGAAGAAACTTGACACCGGGGCGGCGCTGACCTTACCCGACGATCTGCTGTGGAGCGACGAGCACGCCTGGTCGCCTGCGGTTGCCAATGCGTCCTACCTCATCACCGGGGCCTTGCTGATCCAGTCGGCCACCCGGCAGGCGGGACGCCCGATTACCCTGGTGGGCGCGCCCGACATGGCGTGGGTGACGCGCGCCGCCGTGGAGCAGTTGCGCGCCTGGGCGGCGATTCCGGTGGACGCCACCGCTGGCCGCTTCCAACTGACATTCGCCGACAGCCGTGTCTTTACGGTCGCCTTCCGCCACGCGGAAACCACCATCGAGGCCGAGCCGGTGCTGGGCTTCCCGGCCCGGTCAGAATCCGACTTTTACCGCCTGACGCTTAGATTAATGGAGATTTCCTGATGCCGATTCAATCCGGTGATGTAAAGCTGCTCAAGTCCGCCGTGATGGCGGACGTGCCCGAAGGAGGCGGCGCGCCCACGGGGCTGGTGATTGCCGATGGTGTCTCGAATGCCATCTTCCCGGACATCTCCGAACTGGACCGCGCCGGTGGCCGGGTCAACCTGCGCAAGAGCTTCGTGCAGGTGTCCACCGACGATACCGACACCTACTTCGGGGCCAACGTCATCGTGGCCGAGCCGCCGCAGGACGCGCGCGTCAGCGTCACGCTGTTCTCAACCAAGGATACCTTCGACACCCGCGAGCAGGCGCAGACCCGCATCGAGGCCTATCTCAACAAGGGGCCGGAGTGGGCGGGCTACCTGTTCGAGAACCACATTGCGGGCCAGCGCGTGATCCAGCTTTTCCAGCGCACGACCGACGCCGTGCCCAACGTCGGACAGACGCTCGTCCTGATCGAGAACGAAGGCTTGCCCACCCAGAAGGAACAGTACATCCGGGCCACGTCCGTGTCGGTGGTCGAGCGCACCTTTACCTACGGCACCGACACGGACTACAAGGCGGCGGTCGTCACCGTCTCCATCAGTGACGCGCTGCGCTACGACTTCACGGGTTCGCCCGCCAGCCGCTTGTTCCTCCGGTCAGCCAACAGCGCCAAGGTACGCGACACCGTGGTGGCAGACGCTGGCACCTACGTCGGCGTCGTGCCGCTGACGCAGGCGGCCAATGTGGGAGACTTCACCATCAAGGGGGCGTCCATCTACACGCAGCTCGTGCCCAGCGCCCAGACCGAGACGCCGATCTCCTTCGTTCCGCCTTACGCCGCAGCGGGGCTGCCCGTGCCGGGCGCGGCATCCGTGAGCTATACGGCAAGCCACGCCTGGAACACCAGCGTCAAGTTCAACCTGCCGGGCGGATGCCTGCCTGGGTCGCTGACCATCGTCACCGATGGCGTCACGATCTTCGACGACGCTGGCCTGCTCAAGACCGCCAGCGGCACGCTTGGCACCATCGACTACGCCAACGGCATCCTGAGCCTGGACTCCGGTTCGATGTCGAACAGCAAGAGCATCACCTACGCGCCAGCCGCGCAGATCATGCGCGCGCCGCAGAGCACGGAGATTCCGGTCACGCCGGAATCGCGCAGCCAGTCCTATGTCGGCACAGTGAACCCGGTGCCGCAACCCGGCACGCTCTCCATCAGCTATATGGCGCAGGGCCGCTGGTACGTGCTGTCCGATGGTGGAAACGGCTCGCTCAAGGGGCTGGACGCCAGTTATGGCGCGGGCACCTTCAACAAGACCACCGGCGCCTTCGTGGTGACGCTGGGCGCGCTGCCCGACGTGGGCTCGTCGCTGATCCTGACCTGGAACGTGCCGACCCAGGAAACGCCGCAGCCGACCTCATCCCTGAAGGCGTCGCAATACTTGCAGCTCGCCACGCCCGATGGCAAAAGCGTGCAGCCTGGCTCGCTCACCATCACCTGGCCGGACGGGAGTAACACCCGCACGGCGTCCGCCGCCACGTCCGGCGCGCTATCGGGTGACGCCACCGGAAATCTGACCGTCGCGCAGAACCGTATCGACTTCGCGCCCAACGTCCTGCCGCCAGTCGGCGCGCTGCTGACGGCGGACTACGTGGCAGGCCCGAAGCAGGAAGATAGCTTCGCGCACCCCTCGCGCGACGGCCAGGGCCATGTGCCGGTGACCGCGACGCTTGGCTCCATCGCGCCGGGTTCGCTGGAGATCGAATGGAACACCCTGACAGACACCTCCGTGCTCGGGGCCTACACGCTGAAGCAGATGCAGGAGATGGGGATGGTCCTGTTGCACTGGGTCGATCCCGCGCAATACGCCCGCGACGATGGCGCTGGCAACGTGCTGCTCGCAGGCCAGGTCATCGGCAGCGTCAACTACGCTACCGGAGCGGTGCAATTCCAGCCCGACGTCACCGTCAAGATTCCAAAGCCCGTCTACGGGGCGCAGTTCCTTGGATGGTCCTCGACTTGGACTCCGATGTACAGGCTGAACTACAGCGGCATCAGCTACGTTGACGCGCCATCGCTTTACCCCAACGACGAGTCCGGCTACGTCAAACTGCGCTACAACAGCGCGGGCTCGACCAGCAATCACACCGAGACTTTCCAGTTCAATCCGGCCTTCAAGCTGGTGCCGGGCGTCAACGCGCAGGTAGTGCCCGGCACGGTATTGCTGGCCATCTCCGGCAACCAGCCGTGGGGCGACAACGGACAGGGCACGCTGCGCGAGTTCACCACCGGCGGCTGGGTCACGCGCGGCAGCATCAACTACCTATCTGGCGACGTGACGCTCACCTCCTGGTCGGCTGGCGCGACCAACAGCATCACGCGCGCCAGTTGCGTGACAACGGTCGGCGAGAACATCTCCAGCGAGTATGTGTTCCGCACCGGCGCCGCGCCGCTGCGCCCGGGATCGCTTTCCATCCAGTTCGCCCGCGCGGTGGGCGGAACCCAATCCGTGACGGCAGGCATCGACGGCGCGATCAGCGCGTCCGGCGTCAGTGGCAGCGTCGACTACGATACCGGCCTCGTGCGCGTGCGCTTCGGCACCGTGGTCACGGCGGCAGGCAACGAGAACGAGCCGTGGTTCGACGCCGGGAACGTGCAATCGGACGGCAAGATTTTCCGGCCCGAGCCGGTGGCGGTATCCAGCCTGCGCTACAGCGCCGTGGCCTACAGCTACCTCCCGCTGGATGCGGCGCTGCTGGGTATCGACCCGGTGCGCCTGCCGAGCGACGGGCGGGTGCCGATATTCCGGCCCGGTGGTTTCGCCGTCGTCGGCCACACTGGGCGCATCACCGCGTCGGTCAGCAACAACCAGACCATCGACTGCGCCCGCGTGCGTCTGTCGCGCGTGCGCGTGATCGGCAACAACGGCGCGGTGATCAACACCGGATACACCGCCGATCTGGAAGCAGGCACCGTCACCTTTACCGATGTGACCGGATACAGCCAGCCGGTGACGGTCGAGCACCGCGTCGAGGACATGGCCGTGGTGCGCGACGTGCAGATCAACGGCGAGATCAGCTTCACGCGCCCGCTGACCCACGTGTACCCGCTCGCCAATTCGGGCGATCCGGCTTCGGGCAGTTTCGTCTCCAGCGCGCTGGTGGCCGGTGACCTGTTCGCGCGGGTCAGCCTGGTATTCGACCAGGGGACATGGAATGGAGCATGGTCGGATGATCTCGTCGGCAGCGCCGCCACCGCCACCTTCAACCACACCCAGTACCCGATCACGGTCACCAATCGCGGGGCGCTCACCGAGCGCTGGGTGGCGCGGATGACCAACAGCACCTCGTTCGAGGTCATCGGAGAGAACGTCGGCGTGATCGCCACCGGCAATACCAGCGCCGACTGCGCGCCCATCAATCCGGCGACCGGCGCGCCGTACTTCCACCTGCCCGCGCTCGGATGGGGCAACGGCTGGGCCACCGGCAACGTGTTGCGCTTCAACACCATCGGCAGCCAGTTTCCGGTGTGGGTGGTGCGCACCACCCAGCAGGGTCCGGAGACCGTTCCAGACGACCACTTCACGCTGCTGATTCGCGGCGACGTGGACGCTCCTTGAAATCACATAGGAAATTGAAATGACCGACCTCACCGTTAAATACTTCACCAGCGGCATGACCGGCGCGCCGCAGATCAGCAACAACTGGGGCGATCTGGTGACGATGCTGGACGCTTGCCTCGTCAACGGCTTCGCCTTGAAAGCCATCGACACGCTGACTTTCGACAGCGGCATCGCCACCGCCACAATCAGCGCTGGCCACGCCTACCTGCCCGCGCAGGTGGTCGAGATCGCCGGGGCCGATCAGCCAGAGTACAACGGGCAGTTCCGCGTGCTCTCCACCACCACGACCACCTTCACCTACGCGGTGACCGGCACGCCCGTCTCGCCCGCCACCACCGCCACCAGCCTATCGGCAAAGGTCGCGCCGTTGGGCTGGGATAAGCCGTTCTCAGATACCAACAAAGCGGCCTACCGCAGCAAGAACCCGGCTTCGCCGCAGAACATGCTGCTGATCGACGACAGCCTCAAGACGCCAAACTACACGACGACATGGGCCAAGTGGGCCAACGTCGGCATCGTCGAAGACCTGTCTGACATCAACACCATCGTCGGCGCGCAGGCCCCCTATGACCCGAACAGCCCGACCAAGAACTGGAAGCAGGTCGAGGCCAACCAGTGGGGCTGGCACAAGTGGTACCACGCGCGTCAGAGCGGCTACGAAAACTACGGAGACAGCGGCGTCGGAAACCGCAACTGGGTGCTGGTGGGCGATGACCGCTTGTTCTATCTCTTCTGCACCAATGCCGCAGGGTTCAACTGGTTAGGTCGAAACTTCTACTGCTTCGGTGACATTGCCAGCTTCAAGCCCGGAGATCAGTATGCTACGGCGCTGGTGGCCGATGATAACTACCTGGGGATGAGCAATGCTTATACCTATCCTGGCTTTCGAGATGGATACGGTCTGATTACGTCTCTTGATTTAACTGGCAAGTTACTGCTGCGCGATCACACCCAGCTCGGCACCCCGGTACGCTTCGGCGTCACGTCTCTCAATATCAATAATAGCCAACATATTTGCGGGGCCGGGTCGATGCCGTTTCCCAATGGCCCGGACTACAGCCTGTGGCTGTTGCCCACCTACGTGAAGCAGGAAGACGGTAATATGCGCGGCCTGATGCCTGGCATGTTGTGGATCCCGCAGAATCGTCCGTACTCGGATAAGACTATCGTTGATAACGTCGTCGGCCAGGCTGGCAGGAAGTTCCTGCTGGTCACGACGCAGTACCTCGGTACCGCCGAAGGCGCGCAGGTCGCCTTCGATATTACCGGGCCGTGGCGGTAAGATGTCCGGCGAGAACGCTTTCTTTGCTCCACTCGCGCGGCTCAATAGCCCGTCGAGCGACCTGTGGGACCGTGGCGGCGGCTACGACGGGCAATTCCATCCGCTCCCTGCCGCGCGCAAGAACATCCACTTCGGCGGCCACGGATTCATCGCCGGCACGGTCAAGGAGCAGGGACATCCCGACCAGCCACTGGCGCGGCGTGTGCTGCTCATCAGCGAGAACACCAACATTCTGGTCGCCGATACCTGGAGCGACGCGGCAGGCAATTACCGCTTCGAATTCATCAACAATGAACCCGCCCAGCGCTACACCGTGGTCAGCTACGACTACAAGCATCTCTATCGCGCTGTGATCGCAGACAACCTGAAGCCAGAGACCATGCCATGACCGTCGCGATTACGCAGGAACACAATGAGGCGCGGCTGGCAGGCACCTTGGCTTTCCTCGATGCGGGAACCAATCCGGCGCGGATGCGCATTTACGGCGGAACGCGCCCCGACTTCCCATCGATCACGCCATCTAGCGGGATGCTGGTCGAGATCACGCTCACGAAGCCAGCGGGCACGATCGCGAACGGATTGCTGACGCTCACCCAGCAGGAGGACGGCCTCGTCGCCGCGACCGGCATCGCCACCTGGGCGCGGCTGGTCAACGGCAATGATGTGACGGCGTGCGATCTCGACTGCAGCGACAATAATGGCACTGGCGAGGTTAAACTCCTCCCTACCCAACTCTATGCGGGCGGAGACGCCCGGATGGTGTCGGCGATCCTGGGCTGATCGATGCCAGAGAACTCCGGGCAGAACGTCGATCTGCGGTTCGACCGTCCCGCCTCCACCGACGCCAACCTGCTGTTCGGCGAGAGCTTCGTCGCCCCGCGCAACGATGTGACGGTGCTGGCCACGCTGCCTGGCTTGACGGTACAGGTGCGCTTGTACCCGGTCGTGACGCTCAGCGCAGTGGCGATCCTGCCGGGTATTACGTTCACCGCCGAGGTACGCTACGAATCGCATGCGCAGCGTCCCACGGTGGGCCGGACTTCGCACCTCTGGCAGGTGGCGCGGCTGACCGAGAATGGCGCGCAGCAGGGCCAGCAGGATGCGGCGGCCACCCCCGCTGGATGGGGCGCGGCGTGGCGGCGAACGACTGCCGCGCCGCAAGGCATCGAGCACAGCTTGCCGCCGGTGCTGAAATCCGCTCCGGAGCAGCGTCTAGCCCACCACCAGGACGCGACGCCGTTGCGGGACGCGACATGGTTCGCGCACCAGGACGGCACGCGCCGCGATCTCGCCTGCCGTGGCCAGCACCAGAACGCCGCGCCGATGCGCGACAGCACGCGCTTCCGCCATCAGGACGGCGACCGCGCCAAGCGCGCTGGGCGGATCAGCGCCTGGCAAGTCGCTCGGCGGCTCGGACAGGGCCAGGGAACGGATTTCCAGAGTGCCAGGCCTTCCCCGATGGCGTGGCGCGTCCGGTATCAGGACGCCGTGCCGCCACCGCCGGGGATCAGCATCTGGGTGATCCCGGAGCCGCCCGCGCCAAGTCCTTGCTACGCGACCAGCCCGCGCCTGCTGTTCAACGCGCTGTCCGCGACAGATGGGAGTCTGCTGTTCGTTTGTGACAACGAAATCCAGCCCGGTGAAGGGCCGGTGGTCGTTCCCATAAGGAGGGTTTATTTCGTGATCAATAACGTGACTTTGCACCGGCTGTCCGATAGCCTGCCCGTGCCGGTGTTCAGCCTCTCGCTCTCGCTCGATGCCGCGTCATGGACGTGGGGATTCGATGCGCAACTGCCTGCCGCCGCGGAAAGTCTGGTCGCGCCCGGCAGCAACGGCGGCCCGGTCGAACTGGTTGCCAGCGTCAACGGCACAGCCTTCCGCGTGCTGGCCGAGAGCATCAGCCGAGAGCGGATATTCGGAGACGCGAGCATCCGCATCTCTGGCCGTGGGCGCAACGCCGTGCTGGCAGCACCCTACGCGCCGGTGATGACGTTCAGAAATTCAGAAGCGCGCACCGCGCGACAGTTGATGGACGACGTGCTCACGCTCAATGGCATTCCGCTGGGATGGAATATCGATTGTAGCCTGACCGACTGGAACGTACCGTCCGGGGTGTTCACGCAGCAGGGCACCTGGATGGAAGCACTGGTCGCCATTGCTGGCGCAGCCGGTGGCTACCTGCTCCCGCACCCGTCCGACCAGACTATCCGCGTGCGTCACCGCTACCCGGTCGCGCCATGGGACTGGGGCACCGTCACGCCTGACTTCGTGCTGCCCGTCGATGCTGTATCCCGCGAATCCCTGCGCTGGGTGGAGAAGCCCGCCTACAACCGCGTGTTCGTGTCCGGGCAAGACGCCGGCGTGCTGGGCCAGGTCACGCGCGGAGGCACGGCAGGCGATGTGCTGGCCCCGATGGTGGTCGATGCGCTCATCACCGAAGCTGCATCCGCTCGCCAACGCGGCATCGCCGTACTGGCCGATACCGGGCACCAGATCGAGGTAAGCCTGCGCCTGCCGGTGCTGGCCGATACAGGCATCATCCAGCCAGGCGCATTCGTCGAGTACCATGACGGCAGCGCGACTCGTCTAGGCATCGTGCGCTCGACGCAAGTAGAGGCAGGCATGCCGGAAGTCTGGCAGACCTTGGGAGTAGAAAGCCATGAATAATATCTATGAGCAGTTCCGCCGACTCATCCCGGATCCGCCGTTGCAGGCAGGCACGGTGGTAGGCATCGGCTCCGGCGTCGTCACCGTCCAACTGCCCGGCGGCGGCCTGATCCAGGCACGCGGCAACGCATCCATCAACCAAATGGTGTTCGTGCGCGACGACGTCATCGAAGGCATCGCGCACAGCCTGACGCTGGAGATCATCGAAATCTAGGGTTGTTTTATTTTTATCCTGAATAACTCCCAGAATGCCGGATGCATCTTTCGATCACCGGCTTCCCACTGCTGCCAACATCGGCATGTGGTAAAAACCAGCCCTGCCGCAGCAGTTTGAGAAAGCCGCGCAGCTTCGCGCGCGGCACGAATCTCTGTCGGGTCCGGGTTCAGTGTCTTTTTTTCATCTGCCATATGTAGGCATCCCCGGCTTCTCTGGCGAGGCGTTGTGCATGCCTGACCATATTCAGAAACGGCATACATTACTCCTTTGCCACCTTAACCGATTCCTCGGTACCCGTTGCAGCAGTGACTAGAGCGTTATGCACTCGCCGGCTGGTATCTTCACTGTCTGTCTGAATCCATGCGCCAAAGGCATGTACCATTGCAGCAAAAGACTTGCCATCAAGGATTTCGCCAGACTTACCCCTGAGCAAAACGCCCATGCCATAGCTGCTTGACGGATGATCGGCAGTCCACCTGAGAGTCTCGGGAGACATTTGGCGAAGCCCCATGCGCTTAATCGCGGCGATGGACTCGCCCGGAAAATAGAGTTTGATTTTCATGCGGACCTCACAAAATGCCGCCCCGTAGGGCGGCTAAGAGATTTACTCGGCAGACCCGAAAGCTTCGTCAAGAGCCTGATTCACGTTCGCGGCGTGGTCTTCCAGGTCAACACTGCCTGCTGCGTGGATAACCGCGTAAACCGTTTCAAAGCCGCGCTCATGAACCAGCTCATGGATACGGTCCTCCAATGACTGATTAGCAGTAACAACGGTATCCCACCAGTCAAATGTCTCTTGGTCGCAAACATAAGCATCACGATCTTCGTCCCACTCGAACTGGCCGTCGATCAATGCTCCTGCGTTGCCGATGAAGTCATAGATATAGTCAACCCCAGATTTAGGGTCAATGATTGAAAGGGTTTCAACTGCGGAAGTTTCTTTGATGATGATTTTCATGGCTTCTCTCCTGCACCAAGTTCGGCGGTGCGCCCGTTGGGCTTTGTGCCCGATCCGATTTCCTCAATGGTTTTATAATACGCGCGTTGTTCGTATATGTCAACAACTATTTCAACAACCTCCTCACACGACAAACCAGCGTGGTGCCGAATCAATTCGGCAGCTTTTCGGCAGCCATGCTTGCAGATCGTTGTTTCATGCGGTATAAAGCGGGTTCGAATCCCGCCCTCTCCGCCA
>JAQTMN010000046.1 GCA_028714315.1 Sulfuricella sp.
ACGCCTACGATCCCAAGACCAAGCAGTTCTCCTTCTCCAAAGACACCAAGATGTTCGAAGATCGCGACGCCTCCAAGGGCCGCGGCACGCTGTCGTGGGCGAAGGGCCTGTACCGGGACATGTTTGCTTAATTCAGTTCAACTCGAATTTCCTCTTGAACGGGGGCTCCGGCCCCCGTCTTTTTTATTCTGAATCGATGCGCTGGGAGAGGATATGGATCGGCGGCGTTTTATCAAGATATGTGGCGTAACGGCGGCACTCGCCGGATTGCAGGGAAGATATACCGAATCAATTGAAGCGGCGGAACTGAAGGACTACAACCGGGTCAAGCTGGTCGATGGCCAGGGGCAGCCGATCAAGGCGAAATCGCTGACCACCAAGGATGCCTACATTTTCAATTACCCCTACGCGGGCACCCCGTGTTTCCTGATCAACCTGGAGAACAAACCGGCCGGCGGCGAGAAGCTGATGTCGGATAAAGGCGAATACACCTGGGAAGGCGGCACTGGGCCGAACGGCACGATCGTGGCGATGACCGCGATTTGCGCGCACCAGCTGTCCTACCCGAAAAAGGACGTCACGCCGATCAGCTATTACGCCACCGAGAAGAGCGAAGATGCGGGCGTGGCCGGCGTCATCGTGTGCTGCGAGCACGACCGGGTGTACGACCCGGCGCACGGCGGCAAAATGGTCGCCACCAACAAGAAGGCGACGCAGCCGCTGGCGTCGATCCGGCTGGAGTACGATCCGGCCACCGACGAGCTTTATGCCAAGGGCGTCTACGGCGGCGCGCGCTTCGACGATTTCTTCAAGGCCTACAAGAAGGAACTGATCGAAGACTACGGCGTCGGCGGCGCCAAGCAGGAAGTGGCGGACACCGCCAAAACGGTGCTGCTGTCGGAGTATTCGGCGGTGAAGGACCGGTGTTAGTTGTCAGTCAATTTGAAACGAGGGGTATCCCCCCTTCATGACTGACTGCTGGTCATTGATTAACTCCCGCCCTTGTCACTGGGGGCGGGAATATTCGAATTCTGTTTTTTCCCTCCCGAATTATTGTTCGACCCGCTTTCCGGCGCCTTGGCCACGATCACCCGGTTACGGCCTTCCTGCTTGGCCTGGTAAAGCGCCGAATCGGCCGCCCGGAACGCGGCGTCCCACGATGGCCCATGCTGCGGGATGATGGCGATGCCGAGCGAGATGGTGATTTTTATCGCTTCGCCGGCGTAGTCCAGGCGGAATTCGGCGATGTCATGGCGCAGTTGTTCGGCGCGCTGGCGGGTGATGTCCAGCGACGCGCCCGGCATGGTGACGACGAATTCTTCGCCGCCATAGCGGCAGGCGATGTCCGCCCCGCGCGTATGGCTTTCCAGCAAATTTCCCATCTCCCGCAACACCATGTCGCCGGCCTGGTGGCCGTAGGTGTCGTTCAGCTGCTTGAAGTGGTCGATGTCGATCATGATGATGCCGACCGAGGAGCCGGTGCGCTGGGCGACCAGTTCTTCCCGCGCCATCATGTCCTCCATGTAGCGGCGGTTGTACAGCCCGGTGAGCGGGTCGTGAATCGCCTGCGCCAGCAGTTCGTCGTGCAGGCGCAGGTTGGCGAGTGCCAGCGCGGTGCGCTCCGCGACGTATTGGGCGAGTTGGAGGCGAGTTTGCGCCTCCCGCTCCTGGACTTCCGAGTCGAAAGCCGCGTGGGCGGCCGGTGACATATTGCGCAGATGCAGGATGCCCATGGTTTCGCCGCGCGCCATCAGGGGCAGGCACATGTAATCGGCGCACGAGGCCTTGTCGACGTGGTCGCAGCAGGGGCGTGGATGCGACGGGTCGGCCCAGTGGAATTTTCCGCCGCGCAGCGCCCAGCAGTCTTCCGGTGAAAAAATCCGGTCTTTTGCCGGAATCTGGCCCCAGATGATGCTGGCATCGACGATCCCGCGCGACGGCTGGATGAGGAACAAGCCGCCGGAGCGGTATGGCAGCGAGCGTTCAGCGAACTGCGCGACGACCTTGTTGGCCTCGTCGATGGTGCGGCAGGATTGCAGCAGGTTGCCCATCTCGCCGAGGTTGGCCATGTCGTCGGTATGGCGTTGCAGCAGTTCGAGCGAACCGGACAGCCGCTCGTTGGCCAGGTCCACTTCCTTCTTGGCGTTTTCCAGCTGCGTGGTCCGCTCCGCCACCCGGTTTTCCAGCTCGCTGTTCAACTGCTTGATCACCGCGATGGTATAGGTCCGGTCGTTCTCCCGCAGTTCGAGCGATTCGGCCATGTCGTCGAGTATGCCGGCCAGGGTGCTCACTTCGTTATGGTCGTGCTCGATCCCGGTGCGGGCGCTCAGGTTGCCGGCGCGCATCTGCTTGGCCGCGTCGATCAGGGTGGCGACGGGGCGGAAAATGAAGAGGGAGGTTCCGCCCCAGGCGATCATCACGATCAGCGCCACGGCGACCACCAGGCCGGCCGCCTGCCAGGCGATCATGCGTTTTGCCGCTGCCAGTGCGCCTTCCCGGGGAAGATCGGCGACCAGGAAAACCCGTTGGTTCTGGGAGGCGGCCAGCGTGGTGAAGGCGTGGATGCGCGCAATCCCTTCGAAGCTGCCGGTTTCGGCGCTCCCCTCGCCGTTTTTCGCCAGAATGGCGACCAGCAGGGAGGCTTGCGGCAGGAACTTGCCGGCAATGTTTTTCGGGTCGGGGGAATGGGCGAGCACCACCCCGCGCTCGTCGATCAGGGTGAACACGCCGCCTTCCCGCGCGAGCTCGTCGATCAGCACCTCGTTGGCGCGCATCAGGTCGAGCGTCGCAAAAACCACCGCTTCCACCTTGCCGGCTCGGTTCGACAGCGGAACCGCGAGCGTGACGGCAGGCTTGTCGGTGGGCGTCGCCGCGTGGTAATCCCCGCTGGCGAAAGCGCGGCTGGCGAGGACGCGCTGGAAAAAAAGTCGGTGCGCGTAATTTCCCGCCGGCTGGAGCGGAGCCGCGCTGCAAAGCGGGTTGCCGTCGGGCCGAATCACGCCCAGATTCAGGTAATCGCGCGAATTGCGCAAAAACCGCGACAGCAACGCGGTGCAGTTTTCCGCTTCGCCGCGATGAATGGCGGATGTGCCGGCGAGCGCCTCGAGCAGGCCGCGCGTTTCGGCGATCCTGAGCTGGAAATGGGCCGACCCCGCCTTCACCTCCTGTACCGCGTGCCGGTGCGTTTCAGCCACGCCGGTGCGGTATTCCTGGATCGCGCCATAGAAGGCGATGCCCAGCGACGGCAGGGGGGCCAGCAGAAAGAGCATCAGCAGGCGCGTTTTCAGCGTGGAAAAATCAAGCCACCTCAATCCAGTTCTCCTTTTAGCCGGTAGCTTGTGGCTGGTAGCTGGTAGCTGGTAGCGAAATCAGCGCGGCGAAGCCGCACAAAACCAGCTACTAGCTACCCGCTGCTAGTAGTCAATTTGAAACAAAGAGATTCCCCCCTTTGAAAAGGGGGGCTAGGGAAACGCTGATCAAGTCTTTTTCGTCGTTCCCGCGAAGGCGGGAACCCAGTCAGATCAACAGCCCTGGATCCCCGCCTTCGCGGGGATGACGACTTATTCAGCGTTTCCCTAGGGGGATTTAAAAGTGTGGTGAATAGCGACGCCCGTTAAATCCCCCTCAATCCCCTTTTTCAAAGGGGGAAGCCGTCGGTGTCGCTGCATCCATGCGTTTCATCTTGACTGACTGCTAGCCCGGTTCAGACTAACGGTCATGGCGGATCGCCGCCCCGGATTATGAAAACGGCGACATGTGGGTCAGGCTTCAGCCTGACTTGTACGGCTGAAGCCGTACCCACAACAGCGAGTTTCACGCTAAAAGTATAGGTTGAAGCCCGATTGTCCGTCAGGCGGCGTTTCACGCCTGCGCGGGGCGGTATTACCAATACTTAACTCGAAAAAATTCAACCATTTGTTACATTATTGAGACTCGACGATTCAAGTCTAGTCTTGGCCGCGGCTGACGATGCACCAAAAAGGGGCTTGAAACAATGCCGTCAGCTGGCTATGGTTTAATACGGTTGGACCATCATCGCCCCGGCGCGGTCCCACCCTGAGTTCCGCCCGAGGAGGCTCGCGGGAATCCACCGGTTGTCGCGACGCGGGCGAGAAAGTGACGATCCACTTCTTTCGTTCCGCCGTTTCCGCCCAGGAGGAAATGGCGTTTGAGAAAAGCTCCCGGAACAACAACGATGGCGCGCGAGCCACAAAATAAAGCCTCCTTTTCCCCCTACCTTGTCCCCTGGCTACCGCTGCTGGCGTTCGTGCTGCTGGCTGCCCTGATCGGGGCAGCCAGCCGCTTCGTGTTCGAGTACAACAAGCGCTATATCGTCGAAGGGGAAATTCAGAATCTCGGCGCCATCGCCGATCTGAAAGTCGCCCAGATTACCGCTTGGGGCGAAGCCAACCGGCGCCGGGCCGAATTGTTCCTGCAAGGCTCCATGTTGCCGGGAGAATTCGAGCTGTGGCTGCGGGAAGGTATGCAGCCGAACCGGAAAAAACAACAAATCCTGCATTTCCTGGCGGGCGTGCAGAAAGTGCACGGCTACAAAGCCGTTTCGCTGCTGGATGCGCAGGGCGCCGTCAGGCTCTCCACCAATGACGGCGCGCGGCACGATGCAGACGAAATAGGGCTGGCGCAGGCGGCGATGCGCGACCGGAAAGTCCTGTTTCTCGACTTTCACCGGAACGGGACCGACCGCGACAATCCGATCGAGCTCGGCTTTGCCGCGCCGCTCGTGGTCGCGGACCGGCAAGGCGGCCATGTCGTCGGCGCGGTGCTGCTGTTGGTCGATCCGGCCTCGTTCCTCTATCCGATGATCGGGTTCTGGCCGACCCAGAGCCGGAGCGCCGAGACGATGCTGGTGCGACGCGACGGCGACCAAGTCCTGTTCCTCAACGAATTGCGCCACCGGGGAGGCGCCCCGCTGTCTTTCCACCTGCCTGTCGCCACGCCCAGCCTGGTGGTCGGCATGTGGCTGCGCGGGCAGCATGACCCGATGGAGGGCGTCGATTATCGGGGTGTTCCGGTCGTCTCCGCGGTCCGCCAGGTGCCGGAAACGCCTTGGGTGATGGTGGCGAAGATCGACAAGGGCGAATTGCTTGCCCCGATTCTCATGCTGCAAAGATGGGTCACGTCGCTGGCGCTGCTATTCAGCGCGGGCGGCGGCGTCCTGATTATCGTCTGGCACCGCGCGGCCCAGGCGCGTGCCGAGCGTCTCAAGGCGGAACGCGATGCGGCGGTGGAGCGCGAGGCGCTGATCAGGCATTTCGATTACCTGTCCCGCTTCGCCAACGACATCGTCCTGCTGACGGACGCCCACGGCAGGATCGTCGAGGCGAACGACCGCGCGGCCGCGGCATACGGCTATTCGGCGGAAGAGCTCCGGGTCATGTCGATACTGGGCCTGCTTCGCCCCGGCGCCAACCTGCTGCTGGACGAGATCAAGAAAACCGGGGGGATGAGGTTCGAGTCGGTTCACGTGCGCAAGGATAAATCGGAGTTTCCCGTCGAGGTCAGCGTGCGTGCCATCGCCATCGAAGGGAAAACGTATTATCAGGGCATCATTCGCGACATCACCGAACGCCGGCGGGCGGCGGACGAGCTCAACGAATCCAACCGGGAGCTGCAACGCCTGGCCGCCCACCTGGAAGTGGTGAGGGAGGAAGAACAAAAGCGCATCGCGCGGGAGCTGCATGACGGCATGGGCGGCGCGCTGGCGGCGCTCAACATGAAAGTCTCCCTGCTGGCGGCGCACCCGCCGGCGAAAAGAGCGGCGCTCCATGCCGAACTGGATGCCCTCGCCAGGCTGATCGCGGGGGGAGTCCAGGTCATGCGCCAGATCGTCACCGAGCTGCGGCCATGTCTGTTCGACGAAGCAGGCCTTAAATCCGCGATCGAGTGTTACGTGCGGGAATTCCAGGGCAATACGGGAATCGAGTGCGATCTTCGCCTGCCCGAAGAGGAGCTGAAGCTGGACGAAAAACTGTCCACCACGCTGTTCCGGATCATGCAGGAATCGCTCACCAACGTGGCGAAGCATGCCGAGGCGAGCCAAATCGGCATCGTCCTCAGCACGTGGGACGAGTCGCTGATGCTGACCATCAAGGACAATGGCAAGGGCTTCGACCCCCGGGTCAGGAAGGCGAAATCCTTCGGCCTGATCGGCATCCGGGAGCGCGCCGCCATGCTCGGCGGCAAGGCGGAAATCACCAGCGCGCCCGGCAAGGGGACCACTGTGCGGGTGAGACTGCCGCGTGGGGGGTGACGAGTAAGAATTGGCCGCGAAAAGGCACAAAAGCCACAAAAATTCACCGCGAAGTGGGATGATCTTTGGGTCAGGCTTCAGCCTGACTGTACGGCTGCGCCCTAAAGGGCACAAGAGCCGCACCCACAACGGATAGAACGAAGGGGTTTTTTGTGCATTTTGTGCCTTTTCGCGGCCAACGGGGTTTGAGGTTCACCCCGCCCCGATGCGCCGCGCCAGCTCCGAATCGCGTTTCTTGAGGAAAGCCAGCAGTTTCCGCGGATAGTCGCCGGCGACAGCGTCCCTGACCGACGGCCGCCGCGCCAGCGCCTGGCGCCATGCACGCACCTTTGGCGTATTCGCGAGCAGGCCAAAATTGATGAAGCCGTCGTATACGTCGAAGTAGCGAAAAATCGGCGCGAAAGCGGCATCGACCAGCGAGAAATTTTCCCCCGCGAAATAAGGCCCTTCCCCCAGCGCGCCTTCGACGGTCTCGAACCGGGCTTGCAGTTCCTTGCGCCGGGCCTCGAAGGTTTCCGCGTCCCCGGTGGTGTTGAACTCCCACAGCGTCGCCAGGATGGCCGAGCCGAACTCGATCCAGGCGCGGTGCCGCGCGCGTTTCAGCGGGTCGGCCGGGTGCAGGCGCGGTTCGATGGTGTCGTCCAGGTATTCGCAGATCACCGCCGATTCGAAAATCACGTCGTCGTCGACCTGCATGAGCGGCACCTTGCCGAGCGGCGACAGCTTGTCGAACCAGCCCGGCTTGTGTTCGAGGTCGATGTTGCTGCGCTCGAACGGCGCTTTCTTCTCCATCAGCGCAATCGCCGCGCGCTGCACGTACGGGCAGAGTTCATGGCTCACCAGGTGTAGTTTGGGCATGGTTTCGTCTCCTTTGGAGTGACTGTCTGGATCATTATAAGGCCAAAAAAATTCCGTGTTTTCTTGGGTGCGGCGGCTTGACCGCCTAGTCTGATAAAGGCGCTTCAGCTTTTCTCGAGGAATCGACGGATGGAAACCCGCAAACACCCGAAAGGCCCAGGTCCGGATTTGTGGCCCGGCTATGTCGGCGTCAGGCGCGACACCGAGCGGCTGTGCGCCCCGCTGGAGATCGAGGATTACGGCGTCCAGTCGATGCCGTCGGCGAGCCCGCCCAAGTGGCATCTGGCGCACACCGCCTGGTTCTTCGAAACGCTGGTGCTCAAGCCCTACCTTGAAGGCTACCGGGAATTTCATCCGCTGTTTGGCCGCCTGTTCAATTCCTATTACGAGACTCTGGGCGAATTCCATCCCCGCCCGCAGCGTGGGCTGCTGTCGCGGCCGACGGTGGCCGAGGTATACCGCTACCGGGTATACGTGGACGAGCACATGGCGCGGCTGCTCGACCAGCCCGGCCTGCCGCAATGGCGCGAGATCGAGCGGCGGACGATGCTGGGGATCAGTCACGAGCAGCAGCACCAGGAATTGCTGCTGACCGACATCCTTCACGACTTCGCAGCTAATCCGCTGCGCCCCGCTTATAACGCGAACCTCGCGCAGCGAGACGATGTCCCCCTCGCCCGCTTGCGGGAGAGGGTTAGGGGAGAGGGGAGCACCGCGACCATACTGCCGCCGGCCGTCCGTGCCCTGCCGCTGCAATGGCTGGATTTCGCCGGCGGCATCAAGGAGATCGGCCATGCCGGCGGCGGCTTCGCCTACGACAACGAAGGGCCGCGGCACAAGGTTTACCTGGAAGACTTCCGGCTCGCCTCGCGTCTGGTCACCAACGGCGAATTCGCCGAATTCATCGAGGCGGGAGGCTACCGGCAGCCCGCGCACTGGCTGTCCGACGGCTGGCAGGTCGTGCGCGAACAGCGCTGGGCGGCGCCGCTGTATTGGGAGCGCTGCGGCAACGAGTGGTGGCACATGACCCTCGCCGGCATGCGCCCGCTGGACCTGCATGCGCCGGTGTGCCACGTCGGTTTTTTCGAGGCCGCCGCCTTCGCCCGCTGGGCCGGCAAGCGCTTGCCGACCGAGGCCGAGTGGGAAATCGCGGCGGCGGGCGTGCCGGCCAAGGGCAACCTGCGCGAGAGCGGCGTCCTGCAACCGCTCGCGGCCAGCCAGGACGACGTGCACCCGCTGCAAATGTTCGGCGATGCGTGGGAGTGGGCCGCCAGCGCCTACGCGCCCTATCCCGGCTACCGCCAGGACGCCGGCCCGCTGGGCGAGTACAACGGCAAATTCATGTGCGGCCAGATGGTGCTGCGCGGCGGTTCCTGCGCCACGCCCGCCAGCCATATCCGCGCCACCTACCGCAATTTTTTTTATCCGGCGGACCGCTGGCAGTTCAGCGGGATACGCCTTGCGGAAGGATAAGCAGGCTAAAAACCGGGTGGCCGCGAAAAGGCGCAAAAAGCACAAAGAACAAAATGGTTAACTACCCAGGCACATTGTGAATGTACGTGCCATGAAAGTCCCTCTCCCGCAGGCGGGAGAGGGGTTGGGGTGAGGGAGTTTGCCGCAAGATCAGCGCTTGTTGTGAGCGCGGACGCCCTCATCCCCGGCCCTTCTCCCGCCTGCGGGAGAAGGGAGAAGCCCGGCCCGCAAGTCACGCATTTGTGAACGCACGGCATGTAAATCCCCTCTCCCGCGGGCGGGAGAAGGGGAGAAAACCGACCTGGGTAGTTACTGATTTTTTGTGACTTTTGCGCCTTTTCGCGGCCAACAAAACGAGTTCCATTTCGATGACCCAGACCATCGCCGCTTTTCGCTATTACGACTGCCATCCCGCGCCGGCCGATCTGCATGCCGAGGTGATCCGGGGCCTGAGCCGCGAGCCGCGTGGCATCCCGCCCAAGTTCTTCTACGACGAAGCCGGCTCGCGCCTGTTCGACGCCATCTGCGCTACACCGGAGTATTATCCGGCCCGCGTCGAAACCGGCATCATCCGGCGCAATCTCCTGGAAATCGTCGCCTGCGTCGGCTCGGGCAGCCTCCTGATCGAACCGGGCAGCGGCGATTGCCGCAAGGTACGCGAATTGCTGGCGGCGATCCGGCCGCGCGCCTACGTTCCGGTGGACATTTCCGGGGCGTGGCTGCGGCAGGCGGCGCGGCGGCTGGCGGAGGAATTTCCCTGGCTCGATATTCATGCCGTCTGCGCCGACTTCACCGCCCCGCTGGATTTGCCGTGCCGGGCCGACGGCGCGCGCCGGGTGGCATTCTTTCCCGGTTCGAGCATCGGCAACTTCGATCCCGGCCAGGCCGTCGGCTTTCTGTCCCATCTCGCCGCCATGGTGCGGCAGGGCGGGGGATTGCTGATCGGCGTCGATCTGAAAAAGGACGCCGCGGTGCTCAATGCCGCCTATAACGACGTCCAGGGCCTGACCGCCGCCTTCAACCGGAATTTGCTGGTGCGCATCAACCGCGATCTGGCGGCCAATTTCGAGGTGCGGCGGTTTAGCCACCGCGCTTTCTACAACGAAGCCGAAGGGCGTATCGAGATGCACCTCGTCAGCGAAACCCGCCAGCGGGTGCTGATCGGCGGCCGCTGCTTCGATTTCGAGCCGGGCGAGGGGATACACACCGAAAATTCGTACAAATACACCGTCGCCCAGTTCCAGGAACTGGCGGAACAGGCTGGGTTCGAGCCGGTCCGGGTCTGGACCGATGCGGACGGGCTGTTCAGCGTGCATTACCTGGAGGCTCGCGGAAACGTGTAGGTCGGGCACCCCGTGCCCGACCTAATACTCATGGCGAATCGACATCCGGAATTATGAAACGGCGTCCGTTGTGGGTACGGCTCTTGTGCCTTTTAGGGCGTAGCCGTACAGTCAGGCAGCACCCGCAAGGAGTGTCCCCGCCGCGAGCGGCAGCAAAGCTGCTCGCACGGGCGAGAAAGCCTGACCCACAGATCGTGCATCAGTTTTATCCTACGAACCCGAGAACCAGTTGTAGCCCTGATCCTCCCAATAGCCGCCGGGGAACTGGTTGGTGACGAAGATTTCCGCGATGTGCTTGGGGTTCTTGAAGCCGAGCTTGGTGGGCATGCGCAGCTTCATCGGGAAGCCGTATTTGGCGGGCAATGTCCGATCGGCGAACTGGAAGGTGAGCTGGGTCTGCGGATGCAGCGCGGTGGCCATGTCGATGCTGGTGTAGTAGCCGTCCAGGCAGTTGAAGCCGACGTACTTGGCCGACAGGTCGGCGCCGACGCGCTCCAGGAAATGCCGGAACGGCACGCCCGTCCATTTGCCGATGGCGCTCCAGCCCTCGACGCAGACGTGGCGCGTGACCTGCGAGACCTGCGGCAGCGCGTAGAGCTCCGTCAGCGTCCACGGCTTCTTGTCGCGGATCAGGCCGGACAGCGCCAGCTTGTAGCCGCCCGGATCGACCTCGATCACCTCGTCCTCGCCGTAATAGGCGTTGAACGGGAACGGCTTGGCGATCGCGCTTTCCGGGTAAGTCGGAGCGAGCTTGCTGGGGTTGAACAGCAGGGCCTGCACCCGGTCGTTCCATTTCGACATCGCCCACAGCACCTTCTGCACCGCGTCGGCGTCGGTCACGTCGCAGCCGGTCAGGAGCGCCAGCGCGCCCAGGCTCAGCGAGTGCTTGAGGAACAGCCTGCGCTCAAGAAGCTGGATCTGTTTAGTCGGCAGGCTTTCGAGCACGGGCGCGAGGCGCGGCGGCGTTTTTTTCATCTCACTTTCCTCCCTCGCGCGGCGCATGGCCGGTAAACATCGGCACCAGCGTGCGCGGCACCAGCATGACCATGACGACGTGAACCACGACGAATCCGACCACTCCGGCCATGGCGAAGAAGTGCACCCGGCGCGCGCCTTCGTAGCCGCCCATGAGCGCGGCCAGCTCCTGCAGCTGCACCGGCTTCCAGATCGACAGGCCGGACAGCACCAGCGCGATTCCCAGCAGGATCACGACCAGGTAGGCGCTCTTCTGCAGCGGGTTGTAGACGCCTAGCCGGTGGGAGATGCGCCCGTGCAGCAGGTTGGCGAATTCGTGCAGGATCGCGCCCCAGGTCAGGGGGAAAAAGCTGCGCCGGTAGTGGCCGGAGAAGACGCCGTAGAGCACATAGGCAAGGCCGTTCGCCACCAGCAGCCACATCGCGGCGAAGTGCCATTGCAGCGCCCCGGCCAGCCAGCCGCCCAGGGTCAAATCGGGCGGGAAGCGGAACGGGAACAGCGGTGAGGCGTCGTAGATGCGCCAGCCGCTGAGCACCATGATGGAAATCGCGACGACGTTGATCCAGTGGCAGATGCGCACCACCAAGGGATGGATGGTGGCATTCGGCGGGGCGGCGGGGATGGAATCCATGACGCTTTCCCTTTACGAAAGGTTAACTATGAGGTTGCGGAGCAAAATCCACAACACTCGGCCACGAAAAGGCGCAAGAAGCACAAGATGTTTTTGTGAATTTTGCGCCTTTTTTCGGCCAAAAACAGCTTGTTACTTGGCGATATCCGTTTCTCGCACCCAGTACATGGCTGTTTTTCCGGGGATATGAACCTTTGCCCGCAAGAAAAAATTATCCCCGGCCTCCACGCAGACCCGCGAGTGGGGCTGCAACGCAACCGCGGCACCGCCGGCGAGCAGCTGCTCCAGCGCGATTTTGTCGTATTGGTCGAACGGCGTGAACATCAGCCTGTACGCCCGTTCGTTCACCGCGCCATAGGCGCCGGGCTGGACGATGGCTTCGTCGAAGCCGGGAGGGCAGATCCCCTGAGCCGCATGGCCGAGCATCGGGGCGGCGAGAAGAAAGGCCAGGAAGATGGTTTTCATTTGAGCGCCCTCTTTTTGTTGGTGATGGTTTCAATATAGCTTGTAGCTTGTAGCTTGTAGCTGGGTCGTGCGGCTTCGCCGCGCTGGTTTGGCTACCCGCTACTCGCTACGAGCTACCAGCTCCAATAATGATCCACGAGCAGCGCCGCGAACAGCAGCGTCAGGTAAGTGATCGAATAGCGGAAAGTGCGCTGGGCAAGGGCGTCGCTGTAGGCGCGGTAGAGTTTGACCGCGTGCCACAGGAAACCGGCGTCGAGCAGCACGGCGGCGGCCAGGTAAAGCGGCCCGCTCATGCCGGTGCCGTAGGGCATGAGCGTGACCGTGGCGAGGATCACGCAATACAGCACGATGTGCAGGCGGGTGAATTCGCTGCCGTGGGTGACGGGCAGCATGGGAATTCCCGCCCTGGCGTAGTCGTTGGTCCGGTACAGCGCGAGCGACCAGAAATGTGGCGGGGTCCAGGCGAAGATGATGAGGAACAGGATCAGCGCCTCGCCCGACACGCCGCCGCTCACCGTCGCCCAGCCCAGTACCGGCGGCATGGCGCCGGCCGCGCCGCCGATCACGATGTTGAGCGGCGTGGCCGGCTTGAGGAACACGGTGTAGATCACGGCGTAGCCGACGAAAGTGGCAAAGGTGAGCGCCATGGTTAGCGGGTTGACGAATTGGTACAGCAGCGCCAACCCGCTGCCGCCCAGGACGATGACAAACCCCAGCGCCTCGACCGCCCCCAGCCGCCCGGCGGCGAGAGGACGGTGGCGGGTGCGCGCCATCAGCGCGTCGATGCGCCGCTCGATCAGGCAGTTCAGCGCCGCCGCCGCCCCCGCCGTCATCGCGATCCCGGCGCTTCCCGCCAACAGCGCCCGCAGCGGAACCATGCCGGGCGAGGCCAGCGCCATGCCGATCACGGCGGTGAACACGATCAGGCCGGTGACCCTGGGCTTGCACAGCGCATAGAATTCACGCAGCTTGTCGGCCAGCGGACTGGAGCGGAGCAGGGCAAGGGTGTTCATGGCAGGTTCCTTTCGGGTGCTTAAGGAAACGCTGAATGGGCCGTCATCCCCGCGAAGGCGGGGATCCAGGGCTTTGATTTGACTGGGTTCCCGCCTTCGCGGGAACGACAAAAAAGACTTGGTCAGCGTTTCCTTAAAGTCGATGCAAGTGCGTGAGCTGTAGGTGCGAATTCATTCGCACAGCCGGCCGCTCTCCCTCTCCCCAACCCCTCCCCCGCTCGCGGGGGAGGGGCTAACGGATCGCAATTTCCAGTTCGCCGCCACCAGCGCGACCAGCAGCAAAGCCGCCACCGCGTTGTGCGGCACCGCGCTCGCCAGGGGCAGGCCGAGCGCGACGTTGGCCGCGCCCAGGGCGAGCTGGAGCGCGAGCAGCGCCGCGATCAGCCCGCCGATGAGGCGTTCTCCCTTCCCGAACAGGCCGGCCACAAACGGAACCAGGATCGCGCAGACCGCCAGTGCGCCGACGCGGTGGCTCCAGTGGATCGCGGTCAGCGCGTCCGCCGTCGCGGCGCTGCCGAAAAAGCCGGCGGCGAAGTCCATCGGCGGAATCCAGGCGCCGCGGCAAGTCAGGCCGTCGCCGCAGGCGAGGGCGGCATAGTGGGCGCTGGTCCAGCCGCCCAGGGCGATCTGTCCGGCCACCGCCGCCAGCGCGAGCGCGGCCCAGACCCGTAGCGCGCCGCCGGAGTCGGCAACGGCCCGCCCGCGCGTCAGCGCGAGCCAAGCCAGCAGCGCCAGTGTCGCCATTCCGCCGAGCAGGTGGGCGCTGACGATGGCGGGCTTGAGCAGTTCGGTCACCGTCCATCTTCCGAGCAGCGCCTGGAACGTCACCAGCGCCACTAGCGCGGCGGACAGGCGCAGGGCGCGCCCCTTTTCGCGCCACGCGGCGACAAAGATCGCCAGGATCAAAAGCCCCAGCGTTCCCGCCGCATAGCGGTGGATCATTTCCTTCCACGCCTTGGGCGCCTCCACCGGCCGGTCGGGAAACGCCGCCAGCGCCGCCCGCTGCTGCTCCGGGCCGGAAGGCGCGCCGATATGCCCGTAACAGCCCGGCCAGTCGGGGCAGCCCAGCCCCGCGTCGGACAGGCGCACGTAAGCGCCCAGCGCCACCACCACCCAGGCCAGCACCGTTGCCAGCACGATCAGCCGCGTCAGAGACATGTTTCCTCCGTGTAGAACCTCTCAGAGACTGTAAAAAAAGAAAACTGCCACCGCAAAGGCGCCAAGACGCCAAGGAATTGCAAAGAAAAATCACGCAAAATCAAAAAGATTCCTGATTAGCCACAATGTTCAGCAGAACCTGTAGGAGCGGCCTCCCGGCCGCGAACAACGGCATCGCGGCCAGGAGGCCGCTCCTACGCTGCAATGTTTCGACACGATCCATCCTTCAGCTGAGGCTGGTGGCTAATCAGGAAAAGTTTTTTCTTTGCGCCTTCGCGCCTTTGCGGTGGATTTTGAATTCTTCTCAACCTCTTACCCCACCCACGAATAAGCCAGCAGCCGTGCCAGATCCTTGCGCATGCCGCTTGGATCGGCGTTTGCGCCGTAAGCCATGACCAGGTTGCCCATCGGGTCGATCAGGAAGGTTTTCCACTCGCCCGACCAGCGTTTCGGCCAGCCCTTGCCATAACCCATCACCATCACCATGCCGGGGAAATTCCGCGACAGGCTTTCTTTTTTCCACGCCGGCATCCGTCCTTCGGCCACGAACATCCGTCGCACCCGCTCCCGTTCGCGTCCCTGGGTGGTCTGTACCTGCTGCATGGCGAACAGCTGGCGCTCGCAATCAGCGGGGCAATCCGCCGGGCCGAGATGGAGCAGCAGCCACTTGCCATGGAAATCGCCCAGACGGACCGTCTTGCCGCCGTTCGCGCCCAGCACCGTCCCGGCGAGCGGCAAGGGTGGGCTGACCAGCGTGCCGTGCGCGGCGGACGGGGCGGGACGCCAGCCGGACAGGTACAGCCCAGAGGCCACGGCGACCGGCATGGCGAACAGGATGGCGATGAGCGCGACGATCATCATGCCGCTGCTTTTTTGCGTGAGCTTGCGGGTATTCATTTGCGGCCCCTTGCCTTAACGTGAAACTCGCGATCTGTGGGTCAGGCTTTCTCGCCCGTGCGAGCAGCTCTGCTGCCGCTCGCGGCGGGGACGCTCCTTGCGGGTGCAGCCTGACTGTACGGCTGCGCCCTAAAGGGCACGAGAGCCGTACCCACAACTGACGACTTACCGATCCCGCTCAACGCTGGCGGCCAGGTAAAAAACCGCTAGCACCGCCGCCATGCCGAACCACTGGAAAGCGTAGCCCCTGTGCATTCCCACCCGTTCATCCGCTCGCGGCCAGACGCAGGCGTAGCAGCCCGTCGCGGCGGGGTCGAGGCGGACGACGAACGGTTGCAGCGCGAAGGGCACCTCCGTCCGGTAGCGGGCCAGATCGACGCTTTGCCGCACCGGCTGCCACGTCCGGCCGACCGGTTCGGGGAACGCGAATCGCGGTCGCGGCGGCTGCCACACTGTGCCCGTGACTTCCACTTCGCCCGGCGGCGGGTCGATGCGCGGCAGCACGTCCCGGCTCCGCCCCAGCGGCACCCAGCCGCGATTGACCAGCACCCGGATGTCGCCGCCTTCGATGCGCAGCGGTGTCAGCACGTCATAGCCCGCCTGTTCGCCGTTGATCTGGTTGTCGAGCAGGAACTGGTAGCGGGCTTCGTAGCGCCCCCGCAGGGCCACTCGTCCCTGGCGCGGTTCCCCTTCCGGCACCAGGCGCGGGCCGATCGGCAGCGGCGCCGCCTGGGCCGCCGCGTCGGCGCGCCGCTGGAACTCGCGCTTGGCCTCGGCTTTGTGCCATTGCCACAGGCCGAGCTGCACCAGGACCGGCAGCAGCGCCAGTGTGGCCAATGTCGGCGCCCGCTTGGGGCGGAAACGGTAGATCGCCATGCAAAACCTCTTGGCCGCGAAAAGGCACAAAATTCACAAAAAAAGCTCTCGTCATTCCCGCGAAGGCGGGAATCCAGTAGTTTCAGTGAGATATGGATTCCTGCCTTCGCGGGAATGATGTTTAATCAGCGCCTCCCTTGCGCTTTTTGCGCCTTTTCGCGGCCATCCGCTTTTTCCCCTATATTGAATTGTCCTTATCCCGGAGCCGGCCATGTTCAAGATCGTCGTGATCCTCCTGCTCGCCCTCGTCGTCGGCAGCCTGTTCTCCGCCCTGATCTTCCTAGCCCGCGACCAGGGCCGCGGCGAGCGCACCGCCAGGGCGCTGACCTTGCGCATCGCGTTGTCGCTGCTGCTGTTCGCCGTGCTGATGGCGGGATTCTATTTCGGCTTCATTCAACCGTTCGCGTGACCGGTTGGCCAATAACGGCATCACATCCAGTACACGAACACGAACAGCATCAGCCACACCACATCGACGAAGTGCCAGTACCAGGCCACGCCCTCGAAGCCGAAGTGGTTGTCCGGGGTGAAATGGCCCTTGATCGCCCGTCCCAGCACCGCCGCCAGGCCGATTGCGCCGATCGTGACGTGAAGGCCGTGGAAGCCGGTGAGCATGAAGAAGGTGGCGCCGTACACTCCCGCGCCCAGGTTCAGTCCCATTTCGGTGTAGGCGTGGTGGTATTCGTACGCCTGGAAACCGAGGAACAGGCAGCCGAGCGCGATGGTCAGGGCGAGGCCGCCGATCAGTTGGGCGCGGCGCTGCTTGAGTAGCCCCCAGTGCGCCCACGTGACGCTGACGGCGGAGGAGAGCAGGATCAGCGTGTTCAGGGCCGGGATGCCCCACGCCGCCATCGGGGTGAACGGCTGGCCCGCGGGGCCGCTGGTGGGCCAAGTGCCGCGATAGCCCGGCCAGATCAGCTGGGTTTCGCCGAGCTCCGGCACGGATATGTTGCGCAGGTAAAACAGGGTGCCGAAGAAGGCGGCGAAGAACATCACTTCCGACGCGATGAACCACGCCATGCCCCAGCGGAAGGAGCGGTCTTCCCAGCGCAGGAACCGCCCCGCCTGGTTTTCCGCGATCACGCTGCCGAACCAGCCGAACAGCACATAGCCGATCAGCGCGGCGGCGGCGATCATGAACCAGCGGCCAACCGGCTCGTCGTTGATCTGGAGCGCGAAACCCAGCGCCAGGACGAACATCCCGCCCGCCAGCAGCGCCGGGTAGGGACTGGAGTCGGGGACGTAATAGCCTTGTTCGGTCTCGCTCATGGTTTTTCTCCTCGCACCAGCGTCGTCGTCTCGCTCGGGAAAAAGGCATAGGACAGCGTCAGCGTGCTCACTTCGGCGGGCAGGTCACGGCTGATGATGAAGGTCACCGGCATCTCCCGTTCTTCCCCGGCATTCAGCCGTTGCCGGCTGAAGCAGAAACATTCGAGCTTGGCGAAATAGCGTGCTGCGAGCGGCGGCGTCACGCTCGGCACCGCCCGCCCGCCGAGCGGCCGGTCGGCCAGATTCTTCACCCGGTACCAGGCCGTGGTCGCCTGGCCGGGATGCGCGCGCAGCTTGTGCAGGCGCGGCTCGAAGCGCCACGGCAGGCCCGGCATCACGTCGCCGTTGAATTCCACCGTCACCCAGCGCGCATCCACCACGGACGGCGCGCTGATGGCCTTCGTCTGGCCGGTCCTGCCGTTCAGCCCGGTCGCCTGGCAAAACACGTCGTAGAGCGGCACCAGCGCATAGGCGAAGCCGAACATGGCAAAAGCGGCCAGCCCCAGCTTCAGCGCGAAGGCGAGGTTGGCGCGGCGTTGGTGGCCGTCCATGCCTAAACCCCTGTCACCGCGAAGGCGCAACGGTGCGAAGAAAAACACAAAAATGCTTCTCTTTGCGTTTTTGCAGTTAAGGTTTTTATTTCGGGCACCATCTACTCCCCAATCACCGGCCGCGTCTGGAACGTGTGATGCGGCGGCGGCGACGGCACCGTCCATTCCAGGCCCTCTGCGCCTTCCCACACTTTCGCCGGCGCCGGCGGGCCGCCGCGGATGCATTTCACCACCACGATCAAAAACAGCAGCTGCGCCGCGCCGAGGACGAAGGCGCCGATGCTCGACAGCATGTTGAATTCGGCGAACTGGAGCGCGTAGTCCGGCACGCGCCGGGGCATCCCGGCCAGGCCGACGAAGAACTGCGGCAGGAAGGTAAGGTTGAAGGCGATGGCGGTCAGCCAGAAATGCCATTTGGCGAGGATCTCGTCGATCATGTGCCCGGTCATCTTGGGCAGCCAGAAGTACACGCCCGCCATGATCCCCATGATTCCCCCGGCGAACAGCGTGTAGTGGAAATGGGCGACGACAAAGTAGGAATGATGGTATTGGGCGTCTGCCGCCGCATCGGCCAGCACCAGCCCGGTCAGCCCGCCGATGCCGAACAGCACGATCATGCCCAGCGCGAACAGCATAGGCGCCTCGAAGGTCATCGCACCGCGCCAGATGGTGGCGATCCAGCAGAAAAACAGCACCGACAGCGGCAAGGAAATCGACATGGTGCTGTACATGAAATACAGCAGCGCGCCGGTGGACATGCCGGAAGTCATGATGTGGTGGCCCCACACGATCACCGACAGGATGCCGATCACCCAGAAGGCATAGACCTGCGCCCGGTAGCCGTAGACCGGCTTGCGCGCGAACGCCGACAGGATGTGGGGGGTCAGGCCCCACACCGGGAACAGCACGATGTAGACCTCGGGATGGCCGAAGAACCAGAACAGATGCTGAAACAGGATCGGGTCGCCGCCGCCGGCGGCATTGAAGAAGTGGGTGCCGAAATGGCGGTCGGTGAGCAGCATGGTGACCGCCCCGGCTAGCACCGGGATCACCGCGATCAGCATGAACGCCGTGATCAGCCAGCCCCACACAAACAGCGGCAGCTTCATGAAGGTCATGCCGGGGGCGCGCAGGTTGAAGACGGTGACGACGATGTTGATCGATCCCATCACCGACGAAATGCCGAGCAGGTGAATCGCCAGGATGGCGAAGTCGAGCCCCATGCCGTCTTGCACCGACAGCGGCGCGTAGAACGTCCAGCCGGTGGCGATGGCGCCGCTGCCCACGCCGAACAGGGCCAGCGCGAACGGCATCAGCAGCAGCGCGGCGGCCGGCGGCAGCAGCCAGAAACTCCAGTTGTTGAGCCGCGGCAGCGCCATGTCCGGCGCGCCGATCATCAGCGGGATCATCCAGTTGGCGAAACCGGTCGCCGCCGGCATCAGCGCCATGAAAATCATCACCAGCGCGTGCACCCCGATCAGCTGGTTGAACAGCTCCGGCTGCATCATCTGCATGCCCGGCTGGAACAGCTCCGCCCGCACCAGCAGGATCATCGCTCCGCCGACGAAGAACATGACCAGCGAAAACACTAGGTACATCGTGCCGATATCCTTGTGGTTGGTGGTCGTCAGCCAGCGCATCAGGCCCCTGGGCGGGGCGTGAGGGCTGCCGTGAAGCGCCAGGTCTGCGGTTGTCATTTTCTCCTCCGTTTACCCGAAATGCAGAATCCCTGATTCCCCCCTTTGAAAAAGGGGGGTAGGGGGGATTTAAAAGTGTGGCGAATTGAGATGGCGGTTAAATCCCCCTCAGTCCCCCTTTTTCAAAGGGGGAGGCGCAGGTGTGGATTCACCGTGGCTGACTGGCCGGAAGCCACAAGCTGCATATTCACCGCACCGCCTTCACCTGCGCCGGCTGCACCAGATCGCCCATCTTGTTGCCGAACGAATTGCGCTCGAAGGTCACCACCGCCGCGATATCGCTGTCCGACAGCGTGGCCTTGAACGCCTGCATCGCCGTTCCCGGTTTGCCGTTCATCACCCGGTCGAGGTGGCCGTCCTTTACCAGCCGGCCGGCGGCATCGAGCAGCGGCCCGTTGACCAGCTTGCTGCCGGCCAAGGCGGGGAAGGTGCCGGGGATGCCTTGGCCGTTGGGCTGGTGGCAGACCGCGCAAACCTTGGCGTAGATTTCCTGGCCATGCTTCATCAGCTCGTCGCGGCTCCAGGTACGCTGCGCGCTCGCGGCCTGCGCGGATTGCTCGGCTTTCTTTTGCGCCACCCACTGCCGGTACTCCGGCTCCATCACCGCCTGCACCACCACCGGCATGAAGGCGTGGCCGGTGCCGCACAGTTCGGCGCACTGGCCGCGGTAGACGCCGGGCTGCGCGATCGTCGCCCAGGTCTCGCGGATGAAGCCGGGAATGGCGTCGCGCTTGGTGCCGAACTGCGGCACCCACCAGGTATGGATGACGTCGGTCGAGGTGAGCAGGATGCGCACTTTCTTGCCGACCGGCAGCACCAGCGGATTGTCCACTTCCCGCAGGTAATGCTCGCCTTTCGCGGCTTGGCCATCGAGCTGCGCCCGCGGCGTTGCCAATGAGCTGACGAGCTTGATTCCTTCTTCGGGATATTCGTACTGCCATTTCCACTGGCTGCCGGTGACCTTGACCACCATGTCGGCGTCGGTGCGGGTGTCCTGCATCACTTCCACGCTGTGGTAGGCGGGGATGCCCATGACGATGAAATCGATGAATACCAGGATCAGGAACGGGATCAGCGTCCAGAAAATCTGCGCGGCCGTACCTGGCCCGGTGAACGCGGCCGGCTCGTGATTCCGGCTTTTGCGGTGAACGACGATGGAGTAGATCATGATGGCGAAAACCAGGACGAAAATCGTCAGGGTGATCACCATGAAAGTATTGTGCACGTGCAGGGTATCGAGAGCCAGCGGCGTGGCCGGCGGCGGCAGGTTCCAGTCCAGCGACGCCCGAGCGGACGCCGGCCCGAAAACGGCCAGCCCTCCCAGCAGCATCGAAATCGCTCGCCTCGCCGACATGCGCGCTCCTCCCGTATCGAAGAACGGCGGGCCATGCCGCCCGGACTTCCCTCTATTTCTAGCAAACGAAGGAGGGGGTTACAAGGCGGCGAGGAGCGCGTGGTATCGGGTTCGGGTAAGGGCGATGCTTTTCTTCCTCTCCCGCATGCGGGAGAGGGCCGGGGAGAGGGCGGTGCCTGCGCAAACACATCTTGCGCTATGCTCGAAAAAGAGGGCGCTCTATACTATTTCGCATGTGCGCAATCGACCTCCAATAATTCGACCAGAGACAAGGAGAATCTCATGCGACCCTCGCTGGCGCTTCAATCCAACCGCGATGCCATCCGTGAAATCGCGTTGCGGCATCATGTCGGAAATGTTCGCGTCTTCGGGTCGGTCGTTCATGGCGAGGACGCTGATGGTAGTGATCTCGATATATTGGTCGAGCCAACGGCGGAAACGACGCTGATGGACATCGCGCGGCTCCAGAACCGCTTGCAGTCGTTGCTGGGAGTTCCGGTTGATGTGCTGACGCCTAAAGCACTACCCGACAGTTTTCGCGACCAGGTGCTCGCCGAGGCGGTGCCGGTATGAGCAAGTCTGACCAGCTTCGCATCCCGGAATACTTGCGACACATCCTCGAAGCAATCCGTCGGATCGACAGCTACACTGCCGACATGGCGGAGGTCGAGTTTCTCGAAAACGACTGATTCAGGATGCGGTCATCCGTAATATCGAGGTCATGGGCGAAGCAGCAAACAATATTCGCCGGTATCATGCCGACTTTGCCGCCAAGCATCCTGAAATTCCATGGGAAGATGTCTACTCGATGTGCAATCGGGTCGCCCATGGTTACTTCAAGGTGGACTTCGAGATCGTGTGGAAAACCATATACAGAGACTTGCCGGAATTGGCGGAGCAAATCCAGGGTTTGCTCGATGACGATAGTGCTTTGTAAAAAATCCCGCGTTGCAAAAAAACAACACATTTTCCGCTATGCTCAGAAAAGAAGCCGTTTTTTATAACGAGAGCTAGGAATCCGGATTGCCCTTGGTGATAATGAAGCTGTCTGAAAGGACGGGGCTCATACGATCTTTCATCCGCTGGTCGTTTCGGCGGATGGTGAAGTCGGAGTGCACCGAAGGTGCCTGCAAGAGCTTCATTTTGATTAAACTCAAGGAGAGTAACACATGAACAAAAAACTTTTGGCTTTGGCAGTTGCTGCCGCTCTGGCTCCTGCCGCTGCGATGGCCGATACCGGCAACGTGGTTGTTTACGGTCAGATGAACGTTTCGGTTGACTCGGTGGATACCGGCCGCGTTGCCGGCGGCGTTCGCAAAACCCAGATCAACGACAACTCCTCCCGCCTCGGCTTCAAGGGCACCGAATCCCTCGGCAACGGCCTGACCGCCGTGTGGCAACTTGAAGGTTCCGTGGCTGCCGATGGCGCGGCTTCCGGCCTTTCCGGTCAAACCACCGCTGGTAGCGCTTCCACCGCCGCTGCTCTTGGCGCGCGCAACACCTTCGTCGGCCTGACCGGCGGCTTCGGCACCGCGATCCTGGGTCGCCACGACACCCCGTACAAGCTGGCTACCCGCGGCCTGGACGTGTTTGCTGATGGCATCGCCGACAACCGCTCCCTGATGGGCCAATCCGGCAACGGCTTCACCACTTTCGACGGTCGTCAGTCCAACGTGATCGCCTACATCTCGCCGACCGTGGCTGGCTTCCATGGCGCGATCGGCTATGTCGCCGGTGCCGAAAACGCTTTGCTGAGTTCTGATGTCAAGGGTGATGCCTGGTCCGCAGTGGGTATCTATGCCAACGGCCCGATCTTCGCCAGCTTGGCTTATGAAAAGCACAATGTGGGCACCCCCGGTACCGGCACCTTGGGTGATCCGACTCCCGCCCCTGTGCCTAACCTCCAGGGCTTGAATGAAAGCGCATGGAAAGTTGGCTTGGGTTACACCATCGATGCGTTGAAGCTCGGTTTCGCCTATGAAAAAACCAGCGATGACTTCGGTAAAGTCGGCTTGAGCAATAATGACGTGTTCGGCCATAAGTCTTACTACCTGAGCGCCGCTTATACCATGGGCAGCAACGTCCTGAAACTGGCTTACACCAAGACCGGCGACCTGAACGATGCGACCGACCTCGGCAATAATACTGGCGCCAAACAATGGAGCGTGGGCGTTGATCATAACATGAGCAAGCGCACCACCGTTTATGCCTTGTACACCAAGTTGAATAACGACACCAACGGCGTGTATGGCTTGACCGGCGGCTCCAACGGCGGGGTGGGCGGCGGTAACGTGACCACCTACTTGCTTGGCGCATCCCCCATTTATGACCAAGACCCGAGCGCTTTCTCTCTGGGTATTCGTCACTCCTTCTAATTTCACGCCGGCTTGGCCGGTTTGAAGTTTGAAGATTAAAACGGGCCTCTTCGGGGGCCCGTTTTTTTTGTTATAAACGAATAAACGGGGTCAGACACGATATTGCTTTTGCACAAAAAAAGGGTCCCTTGTGCGCGCGCATGTCCACGCAATTTCGTTGTCTCTTTTTGCTTTTGCGCTTGGCGCCTGCTTGCCAGAAGGATTTTCTGGGTCTTGCGCAAACCCTTCCTCTACGCTATTCATGGTGTGTATAATACACATGCATGAATAGCGTAGACATTATCAAGAAACTCGAGCAAGCCGGCTGGGTGTTGCGAGGTGTGAAAGGATCGCACCACATTTACACTCACCCGGAGCGCGGCGGCCATATCAGCGTGCCGCATCCGAAGAGGGATATGGGTATCGGCTTGGTGCGCAAGCTGTTGAAACAAGCCGGGCTGAAATGATGGAAGTGATGGAAGGGGTATTGAAATGAGGTATCCAATTGCTATTGAACTGGGCGACGAGCGTCATGCTTTTGGTGTGGTTGTCCCTGATCTCCCCGGATGTTTTTCGGCTGGCGACACTCTGGATGAAGCGATCGATAACGCCAAAGAAGCCATCGACCTATGGCTGGAAACCGTCATCGACGACGGCGGCATGATTCCAGAGCCGGATTCGATTGCCCACCACCAAGCCAATCCTGAGTTTGCCGGATGGGTGTGGGCTGTGGTGGCCGTCGATCTGGCTGAGTTATCCGACAAGGTGGATCGCGTGAACATCACGCTACCGGCAAGGGTATTGCGTAGGATTGACGCTGCGGCTCGTGCGGCGGGCGAGTCGCGCTCTGGGTTCATTGCACACTTGGCGTTGCGCGAATAAGAGAACGAGGCGGCAAAGTTCTGACTGGCAAGAAACAAGAAAAGAAATGGGGTCAGACACGATATTTCTTTTGTGTTAGCATGCCTGATGAATTTCTCATCACTAAGGTATGATCATGGCGCGTCTTCCCCGATATGTAATCCCCGGCCAGCCGCAGCACATTATCCAGCGCGGGAATAACCGACAAGCCATTTTCGCTGCCGAGGCGGATTACCAGTTTTTTCGTGATGTGTTCGTTGAAGCGGCGCGCAAGCATGGGCTGGAGATTCATGCCTACGTCTGGATGACTAATCACGTGCATCTGCTCGCCACGCCCAAGCTTCATGACAGCATCAGCAAGACCGTGCAGTCGGCAGGCAGGCGGTATGTGCAATACTTCAACTCGGCTTACCAACGAAGTGGCACCCTATGGGAAGGGCGTTACCGCTCAACCGTGGTCGATAGCGAGCAATATTTGCTGACCTTGATGCGCTATATTGAGCTGAATCCTGTGCGTGCCGATATGGTTTCGGATCCCGGTGATTATCCTTGGTCGAGCTATCGCCGCAACGCACTGAACGGTGTCGGCCTGCATGCCGACTTCGTGACTCCGCATCCCGAATACATGGGGCTGGGGCAAACCGCGGAGGAAAGACAAAATGCTTATCGGCAGCTATTTCATGCAAGCATCAAGACGAACGATCTGACGCAAATCCGGGAATGCACTCATAAGGGGTGGGCGCTGGGTGGAGACGGATTCACGAAGCAGATCGAGGTGCTGGCTCAACGTCGTGCTGCCTCGCGTGGCGTAGGAAGACCGCGGAAAACTGTGGAATAAATATCGTGTCTGACCCCCATTATTTCACCATTATTTCAGCGCCAGAAAAAAATGCAGTCGAATCAATGAATCTTGTGCGCAGAAGTGTGGCAAATCGCACTTTCGCGGTATGCGGCACAGGCGCCAGCGTTGGCTGCCTGCAAGAATGCCTTAAAGATTGCCGTTGTGGCGCCACCAAGTTTAAAATGCGCGGGTGAAATCTAATTTTCTGAAAAGCAGTCTGGTGGTGTTTTTGGCATTGATTCAATGCCTGGTACCACTTTTGCACGCCCATGCGGATGGCCTGAACGCGGCCTCCCACG
>JAQTMN010000047.1 GCA_028714315.1 Sulfuricella sp.
CCGTTGGCGGTGACGGTGCGGACGTTGCCCCCCAGGCTGAGGTTCACCGTGGCGTTGGCTTCCGCCGTGCCGCTGATGGCGGCACCCGTTTCACTGGCGTTGATGATGTTGTCGCCGGCGACGGCGCCGATTGCCGGGGCGGCGGGCACCACGGTGTCGACCGTGATGGCGCGGGTGCCGGCGGCGCTGACGTTGCCGGCGGCGTCCGTCGCGGTGGCGCTCAGGGTCTCCGCGCCCTGGCCCATGGCGGTGATGTCGGCGCCGACCAGGGTGTAGGTCCAGCTGCCGGCGCCGTTGGCGGTGACGGTGCGGACGTTGCCCCCCAGGCTGAGGTTCACCGTGGCGTTGGCTTCCGCCGTGCCGCTGATGGCGGCACCCGTTTCACTGGCGTTGATGATGTTGTCGCCGGCGACGGCGCTGATGACCGGGGCGGCGGGCACCACGGTGTCGACCGTGATGGCGCGGGTGCCGGCGGCGCTGACGTTGCCGGCGGCGTCCGTTGCGGTGGCGCTCAGGGTCTCCGCGCCCTGGCCCATGGCGGTGATGTCGGCGCCAATCAGGGTGTAGGTCCAGTTGCCGGCGCCGTTGGCGGTGACGGTGCGGACGTTGCCTCCCAGGCTGAGGTTCACCGTGGCGTTGGCTTCCGCCGTGCCGCTGATGGCGGCGCCTGTTTCGCCGGCGTTGATGATGTTGTCGCCGGCGACGGCGCTGATGACCGGGGCGGCGGGCGCCGTGGTGTCAACCGTGACAGTATAGACCCCGCTAGCCGTCCCGACCAAAGTATGGTTGCCGCCAGTCGCGGACTCCACCTTCGCGGTGTAAACGTAGGTGCCGTCGGCGCGGCCGGTATCGGTAAACGTCCAGTTGGTGCCGGTCACGGTGGCATTACCGATATAGCCGCCGTCGCGATAAATGGCGACGACCTGGGTGCCGCTCAGCGCGATGCCGATGGTACCGGTGAGACCGGGAGTAGTGTCGTTGGTACTGCCGCCGCTGGCCACGGTGCCGGAGACCGGCGCTACGTCGTCGGTGACGGCGATGATGCCCGCACCCTGGGTTGGCGCGGGACTCCCGCCATCGCCACTGCCGCCACCGCCCGCGGCCGCTGCCGCGGCGCCTGCCACTACAGCCACAAGCAAGCCGGAACCCGTTGCCGCCCCTACCGCAGCCGCGCCCGCGGCTGCGCCTTCTGCACCGGCACCGGATGCGGCACCGCCCGCCTCGCTGGCTGCACTCCCGGTTTGCACGCTGCCGGCGCCGGCAGGCGCGGCGTCTGACACCGGGCCTTCCGCTTGCGCCAGAATGATGCGATCCGCAACGCTATCGCTGACGTCCTCGTCCAGGATGGCCTGATCTTCCTGAAGAAGCTTTTCCTTGGGATCCATATGGCGTGCCGCGCTATTCCGAGGCCGGTGGTCAAGGGGGACCGCGTCCGCGCCCAAACCTTGCAGATTGTTCACCTGATTTTTTTCCAGACCGGATTTCGAGATATTCGGGGCGAGTTTCTTAGTCATGTTTGTTCCCTTGGAATTTGGTTTTGTGAGGACGGCAATTCATTGGCATCCCCGGATTCAGGATGCCCAACTCCCTTAATTTGCAGGGAGTTTATCAGAACTTGTTAATTTTTCGTAACAGGTAAAATCCCTTGCCATCGACAAGGGAAAACCCTGATTAGCCATCAGGAAACGGCAGACACCCACCGCATCGCTTTTGCAGCAATAAGCTGCATGGCAAATTCAAGCCTGGTGTCCTGCGGGCCAGGGCGCTCGCGCCTTCCCAGCCCGTCGACAGTCAGCGTCAATACAGCGTATGGATAGCACGCCCTGCTCACAAATTTGTGAAGTTTGAAATTCAAAAAATAAGGAGAAGGCGCTTCTCAAATTGATGGAGCTTTGATGGGGAAATAAAAAAGCGCCCGCAAAGGCGCTTGATTATTCGATGCATGGCGGAGAGGGTGGGATTCGAACCCACGGTAGGTTTGAACCTACGCCTGATTTCGAGTCAGGTACATTCGACCACTCTGCCACCTCTCCGCGAGGGGTGCATTCTACCAGTTAAGGACGGATAGTTGAACCGGAAACATGGACAAACTGGCCGAACAAGGCCAAAATTTTGCCATGCGTCTGATTATTCCGCTCATTTTTACGCTGGGGCTGGGGTCGTGCGGCTTGCCGGACCGCCCGCTCCCACCTGTGCAGGAAAGCCACGAACTCGTGGTTCTGACCCGCAACAGCCCCACCACTTACTACGAAGACGCGCAAGGTAACTATGCCGGACTCGAATACGACCTGGTCAACCTGTTCGCCAAGGAGCTCGGTGTCAGCGTCAAATTCATCGTCGTGCCGGAGTTCAACAAGATCATTCCGTCCCTGGCCAGGCGGCAGGCGCATCTCGCCGCGGCCGGGCTGACCGCCACTCCCGAGCGAAAAAAAATCGTCCGCTTCGGCCCGACCTACCAAACCGTCCAGCAGCAGGTCGTCTATAACGGCCTGAGCCTGAAACCCGCCGCCTTTCAGGATCTACTGGGAAAAAGAATCGAGGTCATCGCCGGCAGCAGTTACGTGGAAAGGCTCCACCAGGCCAGGAAACAGTTCCCGAAGCTGGCGTGGCGCGAGGTGACCGCGATGGAAACCGACGAACTGCTGGAAAAGATCGCCATAGGAGAGGTCGATTGTTCCATCGCCGACTCCCACCTCGTTGCCATGGCGCAGAATTTTTTTCCCGACCTGGGGGTGGCATTCAGCATCGGCGAGCCGGAACACTTGGCTTGGGCGTTTCCGAAGAACGGCGACCCGTATCTGGTCACCAAGGCTCTGGCATTTTTCGAGCGCATCGAGAAAGACGGCACGCTGCGCCGCCTGCTCGACCGGTATTACGGCCATATCGAACGCCTGAACCACATCGACGTGGTTTCATTCCTGGACAAGCTGGGCACCGTTTTGCCAACCTACCGGAAGCTATTCCAGGACGCGCAGGAAAATAGCGAAATCGACTGGCGCCTGATCGCCGCTCTGGGCTATCAGGAATCGCACTGGAACCCGTTCGCCACGTCGCCTACAGGGGTGCGCGGCCTGATGATGCTGACCGCGGATACGGCGGATCAGCTCGGCGTCGGCGATCGGCTCGACCCCAAGGAAAGCATCCCGGCGGGGGCCGGCTACTTTCTAACCCTAAAAGAGTCGCTGCCCGAACGCATCACCGAGCCGGATCGCACCTGGATCGCATTGGCCGCATACAACACCGGGCTCGGCCACATCGAAGATGCGCGGGTCCTGGCGCAGAAGCACAAGCTGAATCCCGATTCGTGGACGGACCTGAAAAAGGCGCTGCCGTTATTGAGCAAGGCGGCATACCATGCCGAGCTCAAGCACGGCTACGCCCGCGGCGGGGAGGCGGTGATTTTCGTGGAAAACATCCGCACCTATTACGACATCATGCTGAAGTTCGAGAAGCCCTACAAGTCACCCTACCCGGACCTGTCCGCCGCCGAGGAACCGGTCAGCCTTGCAGCCTCTCCAGCCCGCCCAGATAAGGCCGCAAGGCCGATGGCACGGTGACGCTGCCGTCGGCGTTCTGGTAATTTTCCAGGATCGCCACCAGAGTCCGGCCGACCGCCAGGCCGGAACCGTTGATGGTATGCAGCAGTTCCGGCTTGCCCTTCTCGTTGCGGTAGCGCGCCTGCATGCGCCGCGCCTGGAACGCCTCGAAGTTGCTGCACGAGGAGATTTCACGGTAGGCGTTTTGCGCCGGTAGCCACACTTCAAGGTCGTAGGTCTTGGCCGACGAAAAGCCGATATCGCCGCTGCACAGCGCCATCACGCGGTACGGCAACTCCAGTTTTTTCAGGACGGCTTCGGCTTGGCCGGTCAATTCCTCCAGCGCCTCGTACGACTTCGACGGATGAACGATCTGCACCAGCTCCACCTTGTCGAACTGATGCTGGCGGATCATGCCGCGCGTGTCCCGGCCGTAGGAGCCGGCCTCGGAGCGGAAGCACGGCGTGTGGGCGACGAATTTCAGCGGCAGGTTTTCCAGCGGCACGATCTCGTCGCGAACCATGTTGGTCACCGGTACCTCCGCCGTCGGGATCAGGTAGAGTTTCTCGGCTTCGTTCTTCTGCACCGCGAACAGGTCCGCCTCGAACTTCGGCAGCTGCCCGGTGCCGCGCATCGAATCGGCATTCACCAAGTACGGCACGTAAACCTCAGTGTAGCCGTGCTCCTGAGTGTGCATATCGAGCATGAACTGCGCCAGCGCCCGATGCAGCCGCGCCATCTGGCCTTTGAGCAGGGTGAAGCGCGCGCCGCTGATCTTGCCGGCGGTGGCGAAATCCAGCTGCGCCAGCCCCTCGCCCACGTCCACGTGGTCCTTGACCGGAAAATCGAAGCTGCGCGGCGTGCCGACCCGGCGCACTTCGACGTTGTCGGCCTCGGATTTGCCGATGGGCGTGGTTTCATGCGGCAGGTTGGGCACTTGCGACAGCTGTTCCAGCAGTTGCGCCTGAATGACTTCCAGGCGCACTTCCGCGGCCTTCAGCTCGTCGCCCAGATTGGCCACTTCCGCCATGATCGCGGAGACGTCCTCACCCTTGGCCTTGGCCTGGCCGATCTGCTTGGAAGTGGCATTGCGCTTCGCCTGCAACTCCTGGGTGCGAGTCTGGACGGACTTGCGCTCCTGCTCCAGTGCCTGGAAAGCCGCCGCATCGAATGCATAGCCGCGCGATGCGAGCCCTGCCGTAACGGCATCCAGATCGTTGCGCAATAATTGAATATCTAACATTTACCTGCCCTTCGAATCGATAACGGGAATATCGTAGGGCGGGTTAGCGTAGCGTAACCCGCCGGATGTGTGTGCGATACGTTCATTCGGCGGAATACGCTGCGCTATTCCGCCCTACTAGTTTCAGTCAACTTGATTTACGGTGATCTGTGGGTCAGGCTTCAGCCTGACATGTACGGCTGAAGCCGTACCCACAACAACGCCCCCCCCTGTTTCACCTTGAATACTTTTTGGCTTATCTTTTTTTCGTTTTTTTATCCAGTTCGCGCAAATACGCCAGCCGCTCGCCGATCTTGCCTTCCAGCCCGCGCGGCGTGGGCCGGTAAAACGCGGGCTTGGGCATGCCCTCGGGGAAATAATCCTCGCCCGCCGCGTAGGCTTCCGGCTCGTCATGCGCATAGCGATAAGCGTGACCGTAGCCCAGTTCCTTCATCAGCTTGGTCGGCGCGTTGCGCAGATGCAGCGGCACCGAGCGGCTTTTATCGTTCCGGATAAAGGCGCGGGCGTCATTATACGCCACGTAGGCCGCGTTGCTCTTGGGCGCGCAAGCCATGTACAGCACCGCTTGCGCCAGGGTCAGCTCGCCCTCCGGGCTGCCCAGCCTTTCATAGGTTTCCACCGCGTCCAGCGCCAGCCTGAGCGCTCTCGGGTCGGCCAGGCCGATATCCTCGCTCGCCATGCGGATAATGCGGCGGCCGAGGTAAAGCGGGTCGGCGCCGCCGTCCAGCATGCGCACCAGCCAATAGAGCGCGGCATCGGGACTGGAGCCGCGCACCGACTTGTGCAGGGCCGAGATCTGGTCGTAGAACTCCTCGCCGCCCTTGTCGAAGCGCCGGCCGCTTCGGGCCAGCGCATTCCTGACGAATGCCTCGTCGATATGCGTCACCGCGCTGGTTTCCGCCGCCGTTTTCATCTGCTCCAGCAGGTTGAGCAGGCGCCGCGCGTCGCCGTCCGCGTAGCCGATCAGCAGGGATTGGGCGGCATCGTCGAAACCGAGCCCCGGCAAGGCGGCGCTGACCGCGCGCTCGAACAGTTGCGCCAGTTCCGGCTCACTCAGGGATTGCAGCACATAAACCTGGGCGCGCGACAACAGCGCGCTGTTGACCTCGAACGATGGGTTTTCGGTGGTGGCGCCGATGAACGTCACCAGCCCCTGCTCCACGAACGGCAGGAAGGCATCCTGCTGCGCCTTGTTGAAGCGGTGCACCTCGTCCACGAACAAAATGGTGTGGCGGCCATATTGCTGCAACGCAAGCTGCGCCCGGTCGATCGCCTCGCGAATATCCTTCACCCCAGACAGCACCGCCGACAGGGCGATGAAATCCGCATCGAAAGCCTCGGCGGTGAGCCGCGCGATGGTGGTCTTGCCCACGCCCGGCGGCCCCCACAGGATCATGGAATGAAGCTTCTTCGATTCGAACGCCAGTCGCAGCGGCTTGCCGGGGCCGAGCAGGTGGGACTGGCCGATCACCTCGTCCAGCGTGTGCGGGCGCAGCCGCTCGGCCAGCGGCGCATCGGGCGGCGTGGGCGCGAAAAGGTCAGTCACCGATCACGTCCGCGCCCTTGGGCGGCGAAAACTTGAACAGGTCGGAAGAAAGCCTGGGATTGCGCTCGAAATCGGAAAAACGAATGATCGTGGTCTGGCCGAAATGATCGTGCAATTCCATCGTGTCGAGCCCTTTCTCGGCGAACCCCATGCGCACCGTCTCGAACGTGCTTTCCTTGTCTTTGGGCGTCGCCTCCAGCCATTCCAGGGAACCGCGCTTGCCCAGGTCTTTCAGGTCGAAATGCCGCTCGATCTCGTTGCTCCCCGCCAGCAGCGCCGCCGGGCTCGACCCGATCGCCCGATCCATCTGCTTCACCGTGACCTGCTTGAGATCGGTGTCGTACATCCACAGCTTGGCGCCATCACCGACGATCAGCTGCTCGTAGGGTTTTTCGTAAACCCAGCGAAACTTGCCGGGGCGGGAAAATGACATGGTGCCGCTCGCCTCCTGCAGCGTGGTCATTTTTTTATCCAGCACCAGCTGCTTGAAATGAGCCCTACCGGATTTGACCTCGGACAAAAAATTGTGGAGGCTGTCGAGAGACGACGCTCCTGCCAGCGGAGAAATCAGGCCGGCCATGCCGATGCCGGCCCAGACGAACAAGGCTAGAAAGTGGGTTTTCAATATTGACTCGAATGAGGAAATTTAGCGTCTGCCCGATGAAAAAATCCGGGAAGGAACAAGGTTAATGATAATCGGAATTTTTAGTGGCTGCGGTAAAAAACACCACAAAATGCCATTTCAAAAGAATAGAACACTTAAAATTCAATGGGCTACATATGAGCTATCCAAGCTCATATTAGCACGATTCGACGTTGCGATGGCATCGCCTAGGCACGAAGCAAGCATCACCCCAAAACAACCCTCCCCGCCATTCCGTCTACGGTAATCATTTCCCCGTTTTCCAGTATCTCCAGCGCCCCCCTCACGCTCATGACCGCGGGCAGACCGACTTCCCGCGCGGTGACCGCCCCATGCGACAGCGGGCCGCCACTTTCGGTCACCACTGCGGATGCACGGTAAAAAAGCGGGGTCCAGGCGGGGTTGGTGGTGCGGGCAACCAGCACGGCGCCGGGCGGGAAGGCGGCGAAGTCGTCCTGGGAAAGCACCTTGTATACCGGCCCCGTCGCCAAGCCGGGGCTGCCCGGCAGGCCGGTCAAGCTTCCCTCGGCGGAATAGGCCACCGGCGCCTTTCCCAGTTCCCATTCCGGAGAGCGCAGACGATTTTTCGCGTAGGCCGCTTTTTCCCGGCGAATCGATTGCGACAGACGGGCCCATGACGCGTCATCGTCGTTGCGTATGGTTTCGTCGAGAACATCGGCTTTGGCGAAAAAAATGTCCATGGGTTCATCGACCACGCCCTGAGCCCGCATGGCTTCGCCCAGGGCGCGAAGCCCGCGGCGGAACGGCAACGTGAGCCTGGTGGTCTGGTAATGCTCGATGTCGTCCAGCGAGGTGTAAACCCGCGCCAGGCGCAGCAACTCCTGAACCGGAAAGCGCAACGGCTCGGGCAAGCCGGCGATCAGCTGCCTTTCCGTTTCCAGCATCCCGATCTTGAGCGAACGTTCCTTTTCGGCGGGGTCCTGCAAGCCGGAATCCAGCATCATTTTCAGATTTTCGACCACCAGCCAGGGCGCTTCCAGCCAAGTCGGATGATAAGGATCGAACTCGACTTCGCGGTGGCCATGATCCTGCAGAAAACGGCGGAAAACGGAGCCGATGTCTGGCTCCTGGTCAAATCCGCCGGAAGCCAGGAATTCCTGCGCGCTCAGCGAGCGTATTTTCCCGGCCACCCTGGGCCGCGCCTCTATCTTGCGCGCCAGGCGGTAGAGCTCCTTGTTGACGAAGCCGGTCTTGGTTTCGCAATACGCCAACAGGCGGTCGAAACAGGCCGGTGCGTCAGCCGCGCCCACTGTCGCCTGGACGATGCTGAAAACCAGTTTGTAGAGCGTGCGCTGGGTGATCGAGATAGCGATGTTGGGCAGGAAGTATTCGGCGCCCAGGCGCTTGACGCGCAGCACATAATCCCACAGTTCCGGAATGGGCCGGCCTGCCAGCGGCTCGGCCATGAGTTCCCCCAGTCCGAGCAGATACCGATCCAGGTCGCGCGACCAGGTCAGGGGCAGTTCCTGCACCCACGCATAGCGTTTGCGCAAAACAGGCAAAGCGGCGACCAGTTCGGCGACGGAGCGCACATTGAGCGAATTGGCGGTGCCTTCGGCATACACTTCGACGGCGTGCTGATTGCCGTAGACATAGTTGTCGAACAGCGCAAACCACTTGCCGTGAAAAGGCGGCAGCCCCATCAGGCCAAACGAGTGCGACAGCGATTGATGGAAGCCTTCTTCCACCAGGTCCCAGGCCAGCGGCGTAATCACCGAGGGAAAACGCTCGGCGGATTCGTCGCGCGTCCAGCGCGGCGGGATGCGGGTAATCGGCCGCGCCTGCAACAGCCAAAGCCGGTCGCCTTCGAAACCCCACTCAATGTCCTGCGGGTAGCCATAGAAGGCTTCGATGCGCCTCATCAGCCCGGAAAGCGCGGCCAGATCGGCTGGCGTCAGGCACGGCTGGGCGGCCAGGTCATCGCTCAATGTTTCGATGCGGGTGCCGTTGGCGCCGGAAACCACCTGCCCCGTCTTGCAGGCGATCACCGCATCCGCCACCTCGCCGGTTTTCTTGTCCAGCACCCAGTGGTCCACCGGATATTCCCCGCTCACGACCGACTCGCCCAGCCCGTAGTTGGCGTCGATGACCTGTTCCGATGGACAGCCCGTCACCGGGTTGATGCAAAATCCGACGCCCGCCACGCGGTTGAACGCCATTTTCTGAACCACCACGGCCATCGCCGTATCCGTCAGCCCGATGCCCGCCTGCAAGCGGTAGCTGACCGCCCGTGCGCTCCACAGCGAGACCCAGCAGCCGCGGATGCGGGCCAGGACGTCATCGACGCCGACGCAGTTGAGGAAGGTTTCATGCTGCCCGGCGAACGCCGCGCCGCCCATGTCCTCCGCCGTCGCGGAGCTGCGCACCGAAAAGGCGGTGCCTGGCGGAAATTTTGCGAGCGCCGCCTCGACCTCAGCGCGCAGCGCTTCCGGCAACGGCATTTGCGCCAATTGCCCGCACAGGGCCTGGCAGGCTCGCTCCAGTGCGGCGGGATCCTGCACGGGCAGGCTCTGCAACTTCTGCGCGAAACCGACATCGTCCGCCATGAACGCCAGATAGGCTGACGGCGGCAGCACGAAACCCGGCGGCACGGCGAACCCGCCTTGGGTCAGCCGAGCCAGATTGGCGCCCTTGCCGCCGGAAAGAGTGACATCCAGCAAGGCCGGGTCGTTGAAATCAAGCAGCAGGGTCATGGTCAAAAGTCCTTAACGTGAAATTCCGAAAAAAGACGGGCGTGGCGACGGGACTCGTACAAGGCGAACGCGGCCAGCGCGACACCGCACACCACATCGACAAAGTAGTGGTAGCGCAAATACAGGGTGGAAACCCATAGCCCCGACACGGGCAGCAGCAGCCCCCAGAATTCGGCGCGATGATGCCGCCAGGCGAACCCCAGAATGAATATCGACACCGCGCAATGCAGGCTGGGCCAGACATCCACCCGGTTGCTGCCCTGCTCCACCATCGTCCGGTTCAGCCCGGTGAAAAACGCGCCATCGAGCCTGACGCTGAACAGCTCCGGATAGGTCACCCATGGCCCGGCCGCGGGCACCAGCAAGTAGCCGAGAAAACCAAGGCCGTAGACAGTAAAAAGCCCGGTGTAGAACTCTCCCAGCAGCTCGCGCCGGCGAAAAAAGTAACGCAGCAAACTGAAGAACAGCAGGGGCATGAAAAAAACATAACAAAAGCTCAGGAGCTCGGTCAGCCAGGGCGCGGCCCACCGCTCGACCAGCACGGAGGGCGTCTCGCCCAGCAGCCAGCGGTCGAGCGCCAGCAAATCGGCGTCGAAACGCACGGCGCGCACGGCGGGAACGGCACCCGCCATCGCCTGATAGGAAACATTCATGCCGATGGCCAGGCTCGCGCAAATGGCGGCAAGATTGCCCCAGCTTGGCCAGCCGGCGTTTTTTCGCGCCAGCCACGCCACGACGGCCAGCATCGCGCCGAACGGCAAGGCCCAGATGGTCAGATGAAAAACCTCGACACCGGCAACGCTGGCCAGGTAAAGGCTGAAATAACGCAACGGGGGTTCAAGCAGCTCTATCATCTTGCACACCGAACAGGTTGCGATAAGCATGCAGCAAGGCCGGCTTGGCGCCGGCATGGAACAGCGCGTTGCGCAGAGCAACGGACAGCTTGCGGAAACGGTACCAGGCCATGATGCCGCCCAGGGTAACCGCCCCGTAGGCCAACACCCCGGCGGCGCCAAGAAAGATGGCCAGCGCAAGACTTGCCATGGCCGCCCAGGCGACCCCCACGGGCAAACCGATGGCCATGCGCCAGAAGGAAATCACGTTGGGGGCGTCAGGCAACTTGCGGCTGGCCGTGTAGCCCGCCGCCAGCACAGGCAGATTGGACAGGACAAACAGCAGCACGACCGGCGCCAGCATCAGCCAATAAGCCGCGTAGGGCAGCCAGGAGCCAATCGGAACGAGCGGAACGCCCTGATGCAAAGACAGGCGCTCCAGTCGAGCCAATTGCTGCAATTGCCGCACGGATTCGGCCAGGCCGCGTGGAATGCCGGCCTCGAAGGATTTCAAGGCGCGGGCGTAGGAAATATCTGTGCCCAGGGTAGAGGCATAGGCCAGCATCTCCGCCGTTCGCTGGGATTCTTCATCGGTAAAATTGGCGCCGGCCGACTCCAGCCCCTGCACGATACGACGGTGCAAATCGGCCACGGTGTCTTCGGGGCGCGAATGGATCGGCTCGCCCACCAGCACTTCCACCCGGCTTTGCCAGACGGTAGGGTCTTCGTAATGCACCCCCACGGGGACGATGGTTGGGATCGCTCCGGCATCCATCGCGGCCCGGGCGATTCTTGCCGCACCGCGGTGATAAGGCTGGTGCTTCGGCCCCAGCGTACTGGTGCCCTCCGGCATGACGAAGAGCCGGCTCCCGGCCCGCAACAGCCGAATGCAATCCTGCAAGGCTTTCCCGTTGTCGGCCTCGATGCCACGGCCGCGGTCCTTGCCGCGCGCCACCGCGATGCCCCGAAACAGGAAGCGCCCCAGCGGAATGCGGTGAAGCTGGGCGGATACCATAGGCACGGCCGTAGGCGCCGCAACCGTGTAAGGCGCCGCATCGAGAGCGCCGTTGCGGTGAGTGGCCACGAACAACACCGGACCTTCGGCAGGCAGGTTTTCCGTACCCACCACCGCGATGCGATTGAAGGCCAGACGGCCGATAACGCGCCACAGCCAGCGATTCGCCGGCTTATGGGTCAGAGGATGCGGCATACCAGTTCGACTTCCTCGAGAGCGGCAATGTCGTGAGGCAAAATATAGCCCTTGCGATTCCATGGAATATCGATGCCCAGGCGAGACAGAGCCTGATGCACGTATTCCGAGCACACCGTCGCCTTCCTCATCCGGAGCTGACGGAAGCGCAGGCCGGCGAGCGCGGCCGCCTCGCGCAGGCCGATGCGCAACATGCGCCGCAAACTGTAGGGGCGCCCCAGGGCATCGACCAGTTCGGAAAGAAACACCGGCAGGGTTTCATCGCGCCCGACATCCACAGCCGCGTGGCGCGCCACCAGCAAGTGGCCGGGGTAGCCTTTCCCGCTGCCGTTCCAGTCGGCGAAATAACTGCTCATCGGCACCACCCTTACGCCGTAAGGCCATTCCGCCTCCAGCAGCAGCAAACGATCGATGGTCAGCATGCGCACCACCAGGGCCACATGGCTGTAGGGACTGCGCGTCGCCGTTTGGATGATGCGCGATACCGGCGCCGTGCCGCAGCAAAAGAGCAGATCGCCGGTGCGAATGATGGCGCGCGCCTCGGCATACGGCGTAACCGGAATTTGCCGAAGTTCGGCCAGGTGTAGCGGCACGGATAGCGAAGCGGGCATGCGTTTCAATCGCATTTGGATTTGCGGGCGTGTTTCTTGCGACGCGTCACCTTGCGCCCGACGCCAACCAGGGTCAGGCCCAAACCCAATCCCAGCCCGGCAACCGACAGTGGAACCGGGGCCGGCTTCTCCCGCGCGAGCGCCAAGCCGTCTTGCAGGCTGGTCGGGAATGGCCTCGGGGCCGCCGGAACGATTTTCCACTGGCTGCGGTCTGCCGGCGCCTCTTTCATGAACTGGTCGAAGCTGTATACCGGCGCAAGGCCGAACGCCCGGCTGGAAGGCACTTGCGGGATGCGCACGAACCAGATGGCCTCGATGTTCTGCGCCATATCCCGTTCGAGCGGGGTCAGTTCCCGGTTGGCCTTGCCCTGCGCCAATGCGAGCAGGTCGCCGCCCATCGCGTCGAACGCGACAGCGGGATACAGGCGCGTGGTTTCGGTGGTGAGATAGTCGTAAATCTTGCGGCCTTTCTCCAGGCTGCGCTCGGTCGCGCCCACATAGGCGTAGGCGGCAACGGCCTTGAGCTGGCTTTCCACGCCGCGCTCCGGCACCCGCCAGCCCAGCGTGCGGAAGGTGTCGATGCTCACCCCCGAACAGTTGTCGCGCGAATGATCGTAGACGAAATCGTGACGGTAGAAATGGTTGTACACGCGGTTGATGGCGCCCTGGTACAGCGCGGTAGGGCGATCATCCTTGAAGGTCGCCACCAGCATGTAGGAAGGCCGGTAGTAGCTTTGGCCGTTGTTGAGGTCCATAAGATACTTGTCCATCGGCGTCACGGCGGCGACGATGCCTTTTTCGCTGAACGAGTCGAGGTTGTAGAAATTGTTGACCAGCCAGCGCGACCAGTTGCCGTCCTGCTCGAAGCGTCCGGTAACGACGCCGAAATGGCCGCCATGCGCTTCGTCGTCGTCCCCCTGCGCGCCGTTGAGCATCAGGCCGACAACCGCCCTGCCGGGCGCTTGCCGTGCCGCGCCGGGGTTGCGCTCCCACAGCAGCCGGGCCTGATACGCGCTTTGTGCCCCGCCGTTTTCAAACTGTACCAGGGTTTTCAGCGTTTCGCCGCCGCCCAGCGGCGCGGGTTTTCCGCCAGCCTGAATACTGTAATCCAGCGGCCATACAGTGCGGGCGCTGAAGCCGTTCCGCCCCGATTCGCCGCGCAGCCTTATCGGGCGCGCCGCGAAGAACCTGAGCGTACTGTCGTTCCAGTAGGACAGATTGGTGGAAATTTTCGGCACGATATCGAAGCCCGTCGTTCCGCCGCCTTTTTCCGAGATGCGCTTGCCATCGGCGGACAATGTCGCTTCGCCCACCACCTCCCCGGAACCCAGCCAGATCAGCGGCGGCTTTACGGCCAAGTCCGGCGTGCCGGACGCCCAGTCGGCCACGTCGGCCTGCGCCTGCCGACTGCGGGAGAAACCGGCGGAAGGCTGCGCCGCCGGCACGGCCAGCGATTCGCCCTGAAAATACCACATGGCTTGCGGAATGGTCCGGCAGTCGCCGCAGCGGCCGTCCGTCACCCTGAAATCCGCGGCGCGATACAATCCCAGGCTGCCATCCCCGGTCGCCGGGATGGGCTTGGCAAGGGCACTGCCGGCCAGCAACGCCAGGACGATGGCGAAATGAACGCGGTTAATATGCATTTTGTGTTTCCCCCAAAGATTTGCTCCTGATCCGGTAAACCGCCAAGAGGCCGATCGCGATCAGCACCACGCCGCCGAACATCGTCGCCGACTCGACGACGGGGAAGCCGCTCCGGTCCATCAGCGTATACAGCCCCACCAGCCCCAGCATGGCGAAGTTCTCGAAGAAATTCTGCACCGCCACGGCGTGGCCCGCGCCCACCGTTTCGTGCCCTTTTTCTTGCAGCAAGGCATTGAGCGGCACGACGTAGAAACCGCCGCAGGCGCCGACCAGCACCAGCAGCGCGATGGCCATGTAGAGATGGGTCACATGGGCGAAGGCGATGATGACCAGGCCGATCAGGATACCCGCCGGCAGCGCGCGGTTGACCGTGTCCAGCCGGACCAGGCTGGCCGCGCCCGCGGCGCCGAAGGCGATGCCGATGGCCACCGCTCCGCTCATGTTGGCCGGCATGCTGAGGTCGGCGATACCCAAGGCCACCGGCACCCAGGCCACCAGCAGCAGGCGCAGGGTGGAACCACTGCCCCAGAACACGCTGGTGCCCAGCAAGGAGAAGCGCGCATCGCGGTTGCGGACAAGCATGCCGAGAGCCACCCAGAAATCGCGCACCAGCGCAAGGGGCGAGAAACGCTCCAGCCTGTGGGCCGCCGGCAGCCGGGGGATGAGCGCATTCGCGCCTGCCGCCAGCAGGTAGCAGACACAGATCGCGGTCAGTGCCATGCTGGCGGAAGCGTCCGCCAGCATGCCGCCCAGCACCGCGCCCAGCAGGATGGCGACGATGGTCGAGCCTTCCATCATGCCGTTGGCCTTGACCAGCTTGTCGGCCCCCACCAGTTCGGACAGGATGCCGTACTTGGCGGGCGAATACGCCGCCGCGCCGAGGCCGACCAGGTTGTAGGCGATGAGCGGATGCAAGCCCAGCAGCATCGCCGCCGCTCCGACGAATTTCATGGCGTTGGCCACCAGCATCACCCTTCCCTTGGGCCAGGCGTCGGCGAATGGCCCGACGAACGGCGCCAGGAAAATGAAGGCGACGACGAAAGCCTCCTGCAGCATCGGCGTCTGCCAGCTCGGCGCCGCGTGCGCCTTGAGCATGGCGATGGCCGCGAACAGCAGGGCATTGTCGGCCAGCGCCGACAGGAACTGCGCGATCAGCACGGCGATCATGCCGCGGGAGAAAAGTCCGTCATTCTTGTTGTCGGCATCGTTCATGCAACTCTCCTGTCGAAGAAACGTCGGGTTTCGAATACGGAAGCCGGGAAGCGCTGCCCAGCGAGGTTGAGCAGCCGCTTCAGGGCAAAATCGAACAACAGCGGGTTGTGCGCACGGACTTCCTTGAGCACCGGCACGGCAGCGCCATCCAGCAACCCCATGTCGGCCATGTTGCCGGCCGAGAACAGCGGCATCACGCCGGGCAGCGGGTAATCCGAGCCGTTGAGCAGGCGCGCATGCCATTCGCCGCGCCGCAGCACCGTCTTGAGCGCCCAGGCCCGGTTGAACTGGGTCAGCGCGGAGATGTCGCCGTAGACCAGCTTGTCGTAGCGCGCTTCGTCCATCAGGCGGGCGAACAGCTCGAAGCTTTTCACGCGCGGGCCGTTTTCGCCCTTGTCCAGGTCCACGTCGTCGCCGTCCGAGGCGCAATGGGCGATCACCACGCGCACGCCGTGATCCATGGCGCGGCGCAGCTTGAGCGGGTTGCCGTCGTCCTGGCTGCCGCCCTGCACCGCCAGTTCGCGCCCGGCGTGGCTGATCAGAGGCAAGCCGGCTTGCGCCAGCGCCTGGTAGAACCTGTCGCAGCGCGGCGATGCCGGGTCGATGCCCATCGCCGACGGCAGCCATTTGACCGCGCGGGCACCGTCCTTGGCCGCCTGCTGCACGGCTTCCACGCAATCCGGCCGGTACGGGTGGACAGACGCCGCCCATTCGAAGCTGGCCGGATAGCGGCGCGCGATTTCCGCGGCATAGGCGTTGGGGATGTGGAAGATGGAATGAGCCCGGTCGGGCTTGCCCGATTCGTCGTGGCGCCAGTCGAACGCCAGCAGCACGGCCTTGAATCCGGAATTCATGTCGCCGACCAGACCGCGCAGGCGCTCGACGTAGCTCCGGTCCACGCTTCCCGGCGCCACGTCCACGCAGCCGGCGTTCAGGTAGAACCACTTCTGCAGCCGCAGCAGCGGGTGCCGCAGGCTGTCCATATCCGGGCTGAACCAGGCGCCGCCGCCGGAATCACCGGAGCCGACCAGGTGCGCGTGGCAATCCCATGCCAGGTTCGAATCCATTCCTTCCCATACCGCCCGCATCAGGGGGTGCCGGCGAAGCGACTCGGGCAGGCTTGCGAGGCAAGAGTTCCGGAAACCTTGCTCGGGCCAGAAGCCGACTGCCGTCAGCCCGAACCCGCCCGCGCCCAGCACGGGCAGCGTCTTGAGGAATTCGCGACGGTTCATGTTCAGGCGGCTTCCGCCAGTTGTTTCAACTTCACATAGTCCGTCTTGCCCGTCCCGAGCAAGGGCAATTCCTTGACCGCCTCGATCTTGCGCGGGATGGCGAGTTCCGGGCTGCCCAGTTCGCGGGCCGCGGCCAGCAGCGCATCCCGCGCCAGCGCGGTGTCCGTGGTGTAGAGCACGATATTCTCTCCGCGCTGCGGATCGGCCTGCGTGGTGGCGGCGTGCATCCCGGCCGGGGAAGCGCGGCTGGCGATCTGCTCCACCGTTTCCAGCGACACCATTTCCCCCGCCACCTTGGCGAAGCGCTTGACCCGGCCGAGGATGCGCACGAAACCGTCGGCGTCGATTTCGACCACGTCGCCGGTGCCGTACCAGCCGTCGGCGGGCGGCTTGAGGACGCCGGGGTTGTCGTACAGGTAGTAGCCCAGCATGACGTTGGGGCCGCGCACCGAAAGCAGCCCGCCGCGTTCGATGCCGGGCACGCTTTCCAGCTTGGGCTCAAGCCCCGGCAACAGCGGGCCGACCGTGCCGGAACGGTAGGCCATCGGCGTGTTGACCGCCAGCACCGGCGCGCATTCGGTGGCGCCGTAGCCTTCCAGGATGCGGATGCCGAATTTCTCCATCCAGGTCCGGCGCACTTCCTCGTTGAGTTTTTCCGCTCCGGCGACGACGTAGCGCAGCTTGTAGAAATCGTAGGGATGGGCGAAGCGGGCGTAGTTGCCGAGGAAGGTGCTGGTGCCGAACAGTACCGTGCAGCCGCGGTCGTAGATGATTTCGGGGATGATGCGGTAGTGCAGCGGCGAGGGATAGAGGAACATTTTCGAGCCCGTCACCAGCGGCATGATGGCGCCGCACGTGAAGCCGAAGGCGTGGAACAGCGGCAGCGCGATCATGAATTTGTCCGACGGCGAGAAGTCGATTACCGCCCGGATCTGCGCGATGTTGGCGAGGATGCCGCGATGGCTGTGCACCACCCCCTTGGGCTTGCCTTCGGAACCGGAAGTGAACAGCACAACGGCGGGATCGTCCGGCCGGATCGTTTTCTCGGCGGCGCGCGGGAACCAGCGCGCGTAGCCCAGCAGCCAAAGCTTGTCCCACAAGCCGAACTGCCCACGCAAATCTTCCAGGCAGAGCACGTTCACGCCTTGCAGCGCCGCCACGGCATCGGAGAGCTTGGCCGCTTCGAGAAACCGGCGCGAAGTGACGACTGTGCGCACCTTCGCCGCGACGCAGGCATTCTGCATGCCCGCGGTGCCCGCCGTGTAATTGAACATGGCCGGCACGCGCCCCATCGCGCTCATGCCGAAGATCAGGCACACGGTATCGCTGACGTTGGGCATCAGCACGCCGACCGTTTCTCCCGGCGCGGAGACTTTCTCCACCACGCGCCCCAGCGCCAGCGTACGCGTCAGCAATTCCCCGTAACTTTCCTCCACCTGTTTCATGTCTTCCAGCAGGCGGGTTTTGCGGCCATATATCCCGGCGGCGTCGAGGAACGCGCCGAACAGCGTCTGCACCGCCTGGGATTTGAACAGCATTTCCTGCATCAGGCGGCGCATCGCCTCGCCCGCCATGCGCCGCCGCAGCTTGGCGGTGGGCGCCTCCGGCATGGGGATGCCGGTGGTTTCGAGAAACGTCAGGGTAATGCGCGGAAACAGGCTGCGCGGATAATTTCCGGAAAGACGGCTGAAATAGGAGCGCGCCGCGCCGTCCAGCCGAACCGGCAGGATGGTCGCGCCGGTCTTGGCCGCGACGAAGCCGGGGCCGTCATACACCTTCATCAGGCTGCCGGTCAGGGTGATGCGCCCTTCCGGGAAAATCACCACCGCCTCGCCCGCCTCCAGCCGCTTGATGACCTTTTTCATCGCCAATGGGCTGGTGGGATCGACCGCCAGATGGGGCACTTGCGACAGCAGGATACGAAACAGACGGTTATCGAGAACCGTGCTATGCACCACGAAAGTCGCCTTGAAAGGGAGGAACAATCCAAGCAGCAGGCCATCCAGAAACGACTCGTGATTGGCGATGACCAGCAGGTTGCCGGGAAGCGAAAGATTGGAAATACCGCGAACCTCGACTCGAAACAGCATGCGGCAAATCAGGCGCAGCAGCACTTTCAGCATGGGATTTCTCCTTCTTTTCGTTTCCTGGTTTTTTCAGGTGTTGTTTTTCACGTAATCCAGCACGCGCTGCATCACCTCGATGATTTTGGCTTTGTCGATCCAGTAAAAGACCTCCTTGCCGACCTTCTCGCTTTTCAGCGCGCCGGCCTGGCGCAACACCTTGAGATGGTGGGAAACCGCCGTCCGGCTAAGCGTGGAGGTGGACACGATCTGGGTCACGTTAAGCTTCTCGCCGGGAGAAAAGGTCAACAGAATCGACTGGCGCTGCGGGTCGCCCAACGCAACAAACAGGTCGGAAACATCTCGCCACGCTTCGGGTAAGTCATGGATATCATCACTCATCATGACTACATGTTTACTTGTTTAGTTATATTTGTCAACACAACAAAAACTTTTTGTCCGAACTTCCACCTACATTGTTCTTTTGTTTTGATTAATTGTGGCGATACTATCATCCGGGTTCTTCCATGAAATCAGATGCTCACAGCGGTTTAGCCACCATGAAGAAGTATATGGCCGCCATTGCACAGAATGCCGGATAGCCAAGCAGTTCCCACCGCCGGGCATACATCCAGTACAAATTGGGCAGTTCCGACTTGCGCTCAAAAGCGGCAGCCGCCATTTTTCCCATCCTGACCTGATACCAGACCACCGGCAACCAGCAGGCGCCGGCGAGGGCGTATAGCGCCAGGGAGGCAACGATCCAAGGGGTATCCAACGGAAATCCCGCAAGGTAGATCATGTATGCACCGGATAACGGCTGAACGATCACAGTGGGCGTGGTAAACCACCAGTCTGCGCGCACCACCAGCCGGGAAACCACCGCAATCGCTTCTATCGAACCGGATCGGTTGGCAAAAAACAGGTAGAACGCAGTGCCGAAACCGGTTCCCACCATCAGGACCGACGAAATAATGTGAATGAGAACACCCTTTCAAATGCAGACCACTTCCCAGGGGCTCAGGATTGATGGTGAAGGTCTATGGGGCCTGCCCTGCGGGCACCGGGACCCTCCTTCAGGTAGCGCGGTCAAGCCGCGCTATCCCCCGATGGGGGACGAGCCTTCAGTCCGGCCGCTGGCCTCTGCGCGCTCCGCTTGCCCTTCGCACATCACGGCTACGCCGTCATGCGCTGCGCGCCCGATGGCTTGCCAAAGGCCCATATGGCCTCGCCACGCCTTCGGCGTCGCGAGGGAGTGACGCAGGCCCTTTGGTGTGCCTCGCGGCGCACGGCGGGCCGCGCCGTGGTGCTGGAATCCGTTTCCGTGGTCGTTCCCCTTTCCTTGATTGCCCTTCAAAGCCGCCCATCGCTGCTCAGTCGCTCGATGGCGGCGGGCTTAGACCGGGCGGCAAGCCGCCCTGCAACGGGTCACGCCAGCGGGCAAGGTGTGAGCATATCCTCGCCCCTTCGGGGTCGCCTACGGCGATCCCGCTTCGCGGGACTGCGGTATCCCTCCCGCCTTGGCCTTCGGCTTCCCCGCTGTCATGCCCCGTTGCTCCAGCCCGAAACCCCGCCATCGCCCTGCGGGGCGCTCCCTGCGCGGCAATTTGTGAGGCGGCTCCGAAGGGCAGAACCATCAAGGAAAGGAGAACAAGCATGACCACGAAAACCACCAGCACCACCAACGACGCGGGCGTTCCCCCCGCACCCCCCGAGGCACACCAAAGGGCAGATTTTTTCAAGGCGACTGATCAGCTTGGCTTTTCATAACGTAACAACTCATAACAACGTAACGTAACGTAATACAGGAGAAAACAACATGTCACGCGAAGCAACGATCACCCAGGAGCAAGTCAACGCCGCCGCCGACGCAATCCGCGCCAGCGGAGCCAAGCCTACTGCGCGGGGCATCCGCGATCAACTAGGCACTGGCAGCATGGCCACCGTGCTCAAGTTTCTGCAGGTGCGGCAGTCCGGCCAGGTGAAGCCGGCCGCCCAGGACGTGATCCTGCCGCTGGCGCTCACTCGCGCCCTGGTGGATTTCATCGGCCAGGAAGTGGCGCAGGCCCGGGCTGGGCTGGAGGCTGAACTGGCGACGGCGCAGCAGTCCCAGGCGGATTTAATCGGCGAATCCGAACGCCAGGCAGCCATGATCGAGGCCCAGGGGGAGGCCTTGGATTTGGCGCATGCGGAAAAGGCTGAGCTGCAGGGCAAGCTGGGATTGATGGAAACGGATCTGGCCACCGTGCGCGATGAAGCTGCACGGGAGCGCCAAACCGCTGAGGCAGCGCGTACCGATCTGGCCAAGGCCCAGCTCAGACTCGAAGCCCTGCCCCGCATCGAGGTGGAAGCCGACCGGCTGCGCGGCGAGCTGGACGCCGAGCGCCGCGCCCGGGCCGAGGCCGAACAGAAAGCGGCCGTCCTGGCATCGAAGGTTGAATACGAGACCGGCCTGCGGCAGAAGGCCGAGGCTGACCTGGTTGAACAGGCCAAGGCTGCCGAGGAAGCCCACAAGCGGGCACTGGCCAGCGCTGAGGCCCTGGGTAATGCGCGTGTTACTGTCCAGGCTACCACGGCCCGCCTTGAAGCCGCAGCGCGCGAACTGCGCGATACCAGGAAGGAAGCCGATGCCGCCCGGGCCGAGGCGAAGATGGCCGGCGAGGAGGCGGCCGAGCTGCGCGGCGAGCTGGCCGCCGTCGCGGGGTATGGCAGAGAAGCCAAGCCGCAGCCCGCCGGCTCTGCCGGGGGAAAGCCCAATTCAACAGTGAAGAGATGAGTCATCATGAAATCACAAACACTTCCACAAAAAACAGGCGGACCGGATGAACCGATGGTTACCTGCCGCGGCTGCATTCACCTCGATCTGGCAGACTCTCAAGACTGCGTGGGCTGGTGCAAATTTTACGGGCAATACCGCGGCATTAAGACCTCGCGCGAGTGTGAGGACGCAATCTTCGATTTCGACGCGGCTTTGACCCGGCTCGCGGCCTACATCCGCGAGCATGCGGTGCCACCTTTCAGTCATTAAAGAGGACTCGACTATGACCAGCATGGTTCAGAAAATCACCGGCACCCTGATCCTGGGGCCGGCGAAGCACGAGACAGCGGCCGAGGTTTACGACTACATGCGCGTGGGGGCGACGTACCTCAAGCACGTGAAGGTAGTAGGCGCGCTGGCCACGCTGCTGAGGAATGGCCGGCCCTGCACACTGTGGGTGGCAACCATCAAGACGCCGACGCCGTTCCTGTTCAAGACGGAGATCCGCATGGTCTATGCGGTGGAGATCGGTGGTGTAGTGCACAAGGCGGTGGAGGAAGTGCGGCGGGAGTGGGCGACTTCGAGGACGCTTTCATTCTTCATGCTGCTGGGCGCCGGCGCGGCGATGATCCTGTTTTACATCGGACTGCTGTTCTGGATCAACGCGCTGCGCCTGCCGTTCGCCAGCTTGCCGCTCGATGAGATGAGAAGGGAGCCGGCATGATGACGGGAGCAGCTGCACGCGCTCTACTCTGCGCGCTGGCCGTGGCGGCTGCCGCGCCAGCCGGAGCGATCTGCACGCCGGCTACGATCAATCCGGGGGCCATGCAGGCGATCAGGCCGCATATGTCGCCAGCGGCTGTGTCGGCCATTTTAGGCTATCCGCCAACCAACATCACAGTCACCGAGACAGGCACCAACATTTGGATATTTGGTGTTCCATACCCTTTAGCGATGGCGCGCGCGCTCGAATACGAGGAGGTCGGGGTTGCATTCGACGCCGCGGGGGCACTTTTTGCGATCTACACTACTGCACCTCTCATTACGAGGCGGCCGGCCGGCAATGGTGCGCTACGGGTCGATCCGGGCGGATGGATACCGGGGGCATTCTCGGCGCAATAGGTGCATGCCGCTGTTTTCGCCAACCTGGTCAAAATTGACAACGATGCCGGTATAGTGTGGTCGTTTTTGGCTTCGCTCGGCTAAGCCATGGTCGAAAATGGCAACGGTATTGGAACTCAGTGTCATTTTTGACCGGTTTTCAGCAGGGTGTGCGAATTGAGGTCAACAACAGCGCCTGAACCCTTATTTTGCCGAACGGTCGACCAAGCTAAAACCATAGCAAAGGAGCCCGAGGTGCCAGAATGGGTTAAGTGGGGAATTTGGAAGATTTGGCAACGCTGGGGACAGGATAAAAAGACCAGCAGTGATGCAAGCAAAGCCAAACCACGCCATTACATACGCATCGCCAACATTGACATGCAGCCAGACAATAGCGAAATCGATGAGCGCAACAAAAAGCGTAATCAGCCCAATAACAATGAGAAACCAGGCCGCCCACCCAAGAAGTGTTAGAGCCGCAGCATCGTTGTTCCGTAACCAATCGAGAATGGGGTCTCTAACGATTTCAAGCGCCCCATCACAAATATAGGCCGCGGCGAGAAATGGAATGACAAGAATTGCTGCTAAGTTCTTGAGATTTTCGAGGTCTTTGATGGCAAACATTTTTTCTCCTTCAGGTTAAGAACGGGAAGGAGATTACAGGAAAAAATAGTTTGTCCCCACAATGAAAAACGCATGAAAGTGCGCTTATTCTTGAAACGCACTCAGCCCTATGCGATCCGGTCGTTAGCCCAGCTTCCCAGAAAGCCCGTACCGGAGGTGATGCAAAAGATTGAGGCTGTGCCGAATCCGATGCGGCAGGGCGTGGAATAAAAGTCGAGCGTGGTGGAATGCTGGACGACTCAACGACAGCGCCGCACCTGGCGGCAAGCGGCCGAACTAAAACAGGTCGATTAATGGGCGACTGTTGGCCGGATCACCGAAAACCCGAATATAAAAAAGTCGAGTGTGGGTAGAACCTTGATCAGGCGAACACGACACTCGTCCGACCGCCAGGCCGCGCACGAGATGCCTTGCGGACGACGATCTGGACGTCTCGGCCAAGGCGGTTGAGACATTCCAGCATTTTCGCCTCGCTGATGCCCCTAAACTGGCCGCGCAACATGCCGGACAGTTTCGGTTGGGGCATACCGAGAATCTCGGCCGCCTGCTGCTGTGTGAGGTGACGATGCTTGATGATTTCACCAATCTTGGTGGCTAGCCGAGCTTTGACCAGCATCTCCCCAGCATCTGGGTTGTCCAGGTCCGCATACACGTTGCCGCTACTTTTTTCGATCTCAATCATTTTACCGCTCCTTTCGCGTGCGTTTCCGCCGCTTTCAATCTTTCCCGAATAAGATCCATATCGGGTTTAGGTGTCTCAATGCCGTGCATCGATTTCTTCTGGAAGCAGTGCAGGACATAGATAGTATTACCAAGCTTTACCGTATAGACCGCTCGATATGCGTTACCTTTGAAGTCCTCGACGACTTCCAGAACACCGGCACCGCCAAAGCCCTTAAGTGGCTTTGCCTGCTCGTGCTTTTTCCCTTCTTGGGCCAAGTGCAAGGCATACCCGAAAACATCCTGCACCTCTTCTGGTAGTCCCGCCAAATCCTTCTTGGAAGAAGCCACCCAAAAGAGCGATTTTTGTTGTTCTTTCATCATTTCATTATACCCATTTAGATATAACTCACAAGTCTATCCCAGCTTCTTCGCAAGATCCTTGGCGCGCGGATGGTAGTAGCGTTTCAGCATCGTCAGAGTCTTATGGCCGGTGACCGCTGACAGCTCAAGCACGTTATCCAGTTTCTCCGCGATTCTGCTGGTTGCCTCATGCCTGAGATCATGAAAATGGAGATCGCCAAGTCCGGCACGCTCCACGGCGCGCGAGAAGGCCTTTTTTACCGCGTCAGCCGTGGTCGGAAACACACGGCCCGAGATATGTCGCGGCAGCGCAGCCAAAACCCCCTTATTGATCCGGCCCGAATAAATATTTATGCGGCATAGCACACTTTCGGGTCTTGGAAGAAAGCCTTGACCCGTTCGGGCGATTTTTCAAGTTCAGTCATGTGATCGGTAGCCGCGTTGCGGAGCTTG
>JAQTMN010000048.1 GCA_028714315.1 Sulfuricella sp.
AAAACCGTTCCCTCACCATCGACGAATACCGCCACGAACAGGGACTGGAAGATTACGACGAAATGGGGCGCGGCTGGCGCCAGCTGATCCTCAAGAAAAAATCTTCCGGCCCAACGGTCGGCACGCCCTCCAAGCGCAGCCTGCAGCTTTTCTTCATGGCCTGCTACGATCTCGACCGTTTCCGCAACTTCGTCACCAGCGACGTTTTCAACGACATCTACGACCTGCCCGACGACCTCAAGCAGAAGATCGCCGAGGACGAAATCGAACTCATGCAGTTCGGTTTCCGCTTTCTCCGCCAAGTGATGTTCAGTGAAGAAAGCATCGTCATGAAAGCTGACGCCTACGACAAGCGCCTGGCGAAAAAACAGGAGCGCGAGGCCGCCGGACTGGTTTCCACCGAACCCGCACCGGCCGCGGAATCGCCCTACGACAACCCGGAATGCGGCTGCAACTGAGGCCGCCCCTTGCAAGCACGCGCCCTCGCCCCTGAAGAACATTTCGTCGAAACGGAGCCCTATTACGAGGCCACCGGCGACGAAATCGCCATTTTCGAAGCGGCGTACAGGAACAAGCTGCCGGTCTTGCTCAAGGGGCCGACCGGCTGCGGCAAGACCCGCTTCATGGAGTACATGGCGTGGCGCATCAAGCGCCCGCTGATCACGGTTTCCTGCCACGATGACCTGACCGCTTCCGACCTGGTCGGACGCTTCCTGGTCAAGGGCGGCGAAACCGTCTGGGTAGACGGGCCGCTGGCGCGCTCGGTGCGCGCCGGGGCGATCTGCTACCTGGACGAGATCGTCGAGGCGCGCAAGGACACCATGGTCGTCATCCACCCGCTCGCCGACGACCGCCGCGTGCTGCCGATGGAAAAACTGGGCACCCTGCTCGAGGCCAACCAGGATTTTTGCCTCGCGATTTCCTATAACCCCGGCTACCAGAGCGTGCTCAAGGATCTCAAGCAGAGCACGCGGCAGCGCTTCGTCGCCCTTGAATTCGATTATCCCGCCGCCGAGCTGGAGCGCAAGATCGTCGCCAGGGAATCCGGCGTGGACAGCGCCCTCGCGGAAAATCTGGTCAAGTTCGCCCACATGACCCGCAACCTCAAGGGCAGCGGCCTGGAAGAAGGCGCCAGCACCCGCCTTCTGGTGCATGCCGCCAAGCTGATCGCTTCCGGCGTCGAGCCGGTATCCGCCTGCCGCAGCGCCATTGCCCAAGCCATCACCGACGATGGCGAAATGCTCGCCGCCATGCGGGAACTCTCCTCCTCGCTTTTCTGATTCATGGCAGATAACGGTTTCCAGTTATCCGCCGAACACATCGAACAAGCCCTCGAGCAGTGGCTGGAAGTGGAATTCACCTTCCTCCATGTCGCCGAGCTGGCCGCCTCGATCGCCGCCCTGCCGCGGCCGGATCAGGACTTCCTGCTCGGCTGGGTGCAGCGCATCGCCACCACCAACATCCAGATCGCCCATCAGTTCGCCCGCCACGCCATCGCGGGGCTGGCCCAGCTCGACCATCACGTGATCGGCGCCTGGGCGCTGCACGCGATGGACACTTATGACCGCGCCGGGCTACGCCCCGCCATCAAGGCGATCAAGGATCTGGACAACTTCGTGGAGTTCGCCCATGAACGCGTCGCCGGCGTTTTGTTCGAGGAAATCGGCGGCATCCTGCTGACTTTCATCTGCGGGCTGTCGGGCCGCCGCCTCAAGTTGAAAGAGGGCGAAACCGTCCACACCGACAGCGAAACCCTGTTCCTGCCCGCCGTGGTCGCACGGATGCAGAAAGCCGACGACAACTTCGCCCTCGCCAAAGCCATGGCCGCCTTTCTCTGGGCACAGACGCGCTTCGGCACCTTCCGGGCGGACTTGCCTACCGCCCTCGCCGCCTACCCCGATCCGGAAAAGGCGTTACGGCACTTCCATGCCCTAGAGACTCTGCGCCTGGATGCGTGCATCGGCCGCGAGCTGCCCGGCCTGTTCCGCGAAATGGCGCGACTGCGAGCCGAGTTGGGCGAAATCCAGCCCTTGCCGAAAGCTTGGCAACGCTATACGCGGGAATTAACCGCAGTGGGCGCCACGGTCTTCGACAGCCTGCGCCTGCTGGATGACGCGTATCGCGGCGAAGTCCCACCGCCGGTCTGCTATCAGGGCGAATTGCGGCCCGATGCCGTCGCCTCGATCCTGTCCGCGCGCAAGGAGAGGGAAAAAATCCTGCTCCGGGTCAAACTCGCCCAACTGGTTCAGGAACTGCGCAAGCAGAAACCGGAAAGCCCTGCTCGTCCATCCCGCTTCGAAGCAAAGCCGGGGCAGGAAGAGCAAGCCGCGCCGGAGCGGCTGGAACTGACCCTGGACGACATGCCGATCGCGCCGCCGGAAGACGTGCGCCAGTTGCTCACCTCGATCCAGCTCGATCTGGGCGAGATTCCACCCGATTACCTGACGCCCGCCGATCCGGGCGAGTACGATCCCGGCCTGTACGAAACCAAACACGCCGACCCCGACGATGTCTGGCAGGGCACCTACCACGAAGAAGGCGCGACGTTCTATCCGGAATGGGATTTCGGCCGCCAGCATTACCGCAAGAACTGGTGCGTGATGCGCGAAAAAGACGTGCCGCCGGTCTACGACGATTTCGTTCCCGACACGCTGCGCAAGCATAGCGGCCTGGTCAAGCACCTGCGCCGCACCTTCGAGGCGCTGCGCGACGAAAACCGGCTGCTAAAGCGCGAACCCAGCGGCGACGAAGTGGATATCGACGCCCTGGTGGAGGCCCTGGCCGACGCCCGCGACGGCAGCGAAATGAGCGACCGCCTGTTCATGCGCACGCAGCGCAGCGAGCGCAACATCGCGGTGATGTTCATGGTGGACATGAGCGGCTCCACCAAGGGCTGGATCAACGATGCAGAGCGCGAATCGCTGATCCTGCTGTGCGAGTCGCTGGAGACCCTGGGTGACCGCTATGCCATTTACGGTTTTTCCGGCATCACCCGCAAGCGTTGCGAGTTGTACCGGATCAAGCGCATCGACGAGCCCTACAGCGGCGAGGTCAAGGCACGCATCAGCGGCATCCGCCCGCAGGAATACACCCGCATGGGCTTTGCCATTCGCCACCTGACCCACCTACTGACCGAAATCGAGGCGCGCACCAAACTTCTGATCACGCTGTCAGACGGCAAGCCGGACGATTACCACGACGGCTACCGCGGCAAATACGGCATCGAAGACACGCGTAAAGCGCTCCAGGAAGCCCAGCGCAGCGGCATCCATCCGTTTTGCGTCACCATCGACCAGGAAGCGCGGGATTATCTGCCTCATCTCTACGGCGCGGTCAACTATACTGTTGTGGATGACGTAAAAAAGTTGCCGCTCAAAATAACTGAAATCTACCGACGGCTGACACTGAACTAAGTAAAAATATTTGACAACAAATAAAATACAGTGCAATATTTAGACATATTCTAAATCGTCCCCAGCAACCCACCCTAAGGAGATTAAAATGGCCGTTCTCGTAGGCAAAGCCGCACCCGATTTCACCGCCGCCGCCGTAATGGGCAACAACAGCATCGAGCCCAGCTTCAACCTGGCAACCCACATCAAGGGCAAGTATGCAGTGGTCTTCTTTTACCCGCTGGACTTCACCTTCGTCTGCCCGTCCGAACTGATCGCCTTCGACCATCGCCTGAAGGACTTCAAGGAACGCAACGTGGAAGTGATCGGTGTTTCGATCGACTCCCACTACACCCACTTGGCCTGGAAAAATACGCCGGTCAACAACGGCGGCATCGGCAAGGTTGCCTACCCGCTGGTGGCCGACATCAAGCACGAAATCTGCAAAGCCTATGACGTGGAAGCCGCCGGCGGCGTGGCCTACCGCGGCTCGTTCCTGATCGACGAGAACGGCATCGTGCGCCACCAGGTCGTCAACGACCTGCCGCTCGGCCGCGACATCGACGAAATGCTGCGCATGGTGGATGCCCTGCAATTCACCGAACGCCACGGCGAAGTCTGCCCGGCGGGCTGGAACAAGGGCAAAGCCGGTATGAAGGCCACGACCGAAGGCGTTGCCGCCTATCTGGAAGGCCACGCGGCCGAGCTGTAATTCACGGCGCGAAGCAGTAAAAAAGGGGCCGTCGCGGGCCTCTTTTTTTCGTCCGGAGAACAGGAATCAGATCGGCAGGAAAACAGCCGTGGCAACGCTCTGGATAACACGCACGATCGATCGGTTGGTCTTTTCCGCGACGATTCGCGCCAGCGTATCCTGCTGCGCGATCAGCTTGCCGAATTCGCGCTCGAAGCTCAGATTGCGGTTCATCCCTTCATTCCTGTTGCTCAACAGGAACAGGTCTCCCCGGCTATCGCGCGTATTGCTCAGCTTCCACACCGCGATTTCGACATTGCGCGCGCTGTTGTACAGCTTCTGCGAATCGAGTTCGTCAAGCAGGTAAAGCTCTGTTTTATCGTTATAAGCCGACATGATCATCGTCGACAATCCGGCGACAAACGCCAGCACCCGGTCGCCCTGGTAATTTTCCTGAAAACTCAGGTAGAAACATTCGGCGCCGCGCTTGCCTTTCAATTCCGGAAAGCGCCAGCCCAAATCGGGGTCGAAAGCTCTTGCCACAGCGGCTTCCGCGGAAGACTGCCCGGTTTTTTTCCATTCGCGCGGATTGAGCCGATACAATTTTTCCATCAGAGTACGCAGATGGCTGAGGCTTTCCTGCTGATGGATTTCGGCCACCGTGCCGATATCGGTCTTGGCGAGGGAAGACACTTTCAGCTCGGATCCGGCGGGCGGCGGGCGCTTTCCTTCCTGCCGGGCAGGCGCCGGGGCGCAGGAACAAAGGAGGGCCATGAAGGGGACAAGGAGCAAAGCGTTTTTTGCGTTCATCCTGTGCAGGCCACGATTTATAGGTGCCCACAAGTATAACGGGTTCCGCCGCGCCTGCACAAAGGCCGCAGACCGGCGGCAGTGGCCTGAAGCGAACGTTCAGCTGGGAAAGTGGTGCTTGCCGACGCTGACCCGCTTCGCCTGCATACCCTCGGCCGCCGCTTCTTCGAGAAACTGCACCTCGTCGCCTACCGCCAACCGGTCGAAATCCGGGTGGATCACGTTATCGCGGCTGAAGTAGAGCTCCCGCCCGTCCGGCGTTTCGATGAAACCGCAGCTATCGTCCGGAAACAGCCTGGCGATGCGGCCATGGCTGGCCGCCTCGTGAATCTTGGTGTCGCCGCGCTGGCGCCGGCCATAATCCTCAATCTGGCGCTTGGCGGCGTCGAAGGCGTCGCGCAGCGCGACATAGACATCTTCATGCCGGTCGCGGTTGATCACCAGTTCGCTGCCGGGCACGGCGATGTCGAGCCGCACATTGAACTCCTTGCCCTGATGCTTGTGTTTGCCGGCCATTTCCACCGTGACGCGGCAGCCGACGATGTGAGGATAGAAGGTTTCCAGCTTTTCCACCTTTTCCCGGATATGGGCTTCCACCGCCTCGGAAGGCGGCATATCGCGAATGACAATCTGGAGTGGGCGTTGCATGATTGCCTCCTGAAATTAAACCCGGATATGGGCTTCCCTGGCCCGTTCGCGCGGCGCCACCTTGGACAGGTCGGTCATTTCCTCGGCCAGCAGACCCAACATGTCGTCGGCCGACACTACGCCTTCCAGCCCGCCATCCCGGCCGACCACGGGAATGCGACGGACGCCCTTGCTGCGCATCAGCTGGATGGTGTCGAGCACGCCGTCGTCCGTCTGCACGGTAACCAGTTGCGGACTCATGATGTCGCCGACGGTGAAATCCTCCAGCTTCAAGGCGTTCGCGACGATCTCGATGACGATGTCGCGGTCCGTCACCACGCCGACCGGCACCCTGCGGCCGCCAATCTCTTCCACCACCACGAGATCGCCGACATGATGCTGGCGCATCAGCCGCGCGGCATCCTGAATGCTCATCTTGCGCGTAGCAAAAATCACCTCCCGATTGCAAAATTCGTCGATGGGCATGGTTTCCTCCCGGGATCGTTACGGAGCGGAGTGGTCAAGAGCCGATGATTTTCAGTATAGGCGATTCGACGGCCAGGCAAGGGCTGGCCGGCGCCCCGCCATGGACCTTCCGTCCGGGCCTCCTCGCTTCCGGCCGAATCCTCGCCCGGATGGCGAAACCGGCCACGACACGGCCGCCATTCCCCGGTAAAATATGTCGCTATCACTTTTACGCCGCCCCGCCAGAGAGCCCATTACCATGACCACCATCCGCCAGGACGACTTGATCGACAGCGTTGCCGACGCCCTGCAATACATTTCCTATTACCACCCGATCGACTACATCCAGGCGCTGGGCGAGGCCTACGAGCGCGAGCAATCCCCCGCCGCCAGGGATGCCATCGCCCAGATCCTCACCAACTCCAGGATGTCCGCCCAGGGCCACCGCCCCATCTGTCAGGACACCGGCATCGTCGCGGCCTTCGTCAAGGTCGGCATGGACGTGCGCTGGGACGCCGCGATGAGTGTCGGCGACATGATCAACGAGGGCGTGCGCCGGGCCTATTCCAACCCCGACAACGTGCTGCGCGCCTCGGTCGTCGCCGACCCGGTGGGTGCGCGCAAAAACACCGGCGACAACACCCCGGCGGTGATCCATTACGAGATCGTTCCCGGCGACAAGGTGGAGATCACGCTCGCCGCCAAGGGGGGCGGCTCGGAGAACAAAGCCAAATTCGCCATCCTCAATCCGTCCGACAGCCTGGTGGACTGGGTGCTGAAAACCGTGCCGGCCATGGGCGCCGGCTGGTGCCCGCCGGGGATTCTGGGCATCGGCGTCGGCGGCACGGCGGAAAAAGCCATGCTGCTGGCGAAGGAAGCCCTGATGGAACCGATCGACATCCATCAGTTGCAAGCGCGCGGACCGCGCAGCCGGGTGGAAGAATTGCGCCTGGAGCTGTACGAAAAAGTAAACGCGCTGGGCATCGGCGCGCAGGGGCTGGGCGGGCTCACCACCGTGGTGGACGTCAAGATCGGGGATTACCCGACTCATGCCGCCGGCCTGCCGGTGGCGATGATCCCCAACTGCGCGGCCACCCGCCACATCCATTTCACCCTCGACGGCAGCGGCCCGGCCGTGCTGACGCCCCCCGACCTGGATCTGTGGCCGAAAGTGGACTGGCAGCCCGCTGCCGACGCGCGCCGTGTCAACCTCGACACCGTCACGCGCGCTGACATCGCCGGCTGGAAACCGGGCGAAACCCTGTTGCTGTCGGGCAAATTGCTCACCGGCCGCGACGCCGCCCACAAGCGCATCGCCGACCTGTTCGCGCGGGGCGAAAGCCTGCCGGCGGGCGTGGATTTCACCAACAAGTTCATCTACTACGTCGGCCCGGTCGATCCGGTGCGCGGCGAAGCGGTCGGCCCGGCCGGCCCCACCACCGCCACCCGGATGGACAAATTCACCGACATGATGCTGGAAAAAACCGGGCTGATCGGCATGATCGGAAAGGCCGAGCGCGGGCCGGCGGCAATCGCCGGCATCAGGAAGCACAAGGCGGTTTACCTGATGGCGGTAGGCGGCGCGGCCTACCTGGTATCGAAAGCGATCAAGGCTTCGCGGGTCCTGGCCTTCGCCGATCTGGGCATGGAAGCGATTTACGAATTCGAGGTCAAGGATATGCCGGTCACCGTGGCGGTGGATTCCGAAGGCAACGCGGTGCACGAAACGGGGCCGGCTGAGTGGCGCATGAAAATCGGCAAGATTCCGGTGACAAAACTCGATTAGCCGCCAATTGCGCGAAGTAAACCAAATGCTTTTCCGTTGCGTTGCTTCGCGCCCCTGGCGGTAAAAACATGATGTTGGAACCCACCCTCAAAGCCACTCTCACCCTGCCGACGCAAGAGGTCTATTACCGCCTCTACCGCATCGACGGCGCGCCTCCGCGCCGGCTGCTGCTCCTTCACGGCGGCGGCGTGGCGGGCGGGATCACCTGGGGCGGCATCCTGTCCGAACTCAGGCGGTGGAACGAAATCCTGGTGCCCGACCTGCGCGGCACCGGCAAGACCCGCTATCCCGATCATCGGGAACACGACTTCGAAGCCGGGGAAGTGGGCGCCGACCTTGCAGCCCTGCTCGACCATCTGGTGTGGGGAACATTCGACTTGGGCGGCTACTCCTACGGCGGACTCGTCGCCATGCTGCTCAAGGCCGCCCGCCCTGAGTCGGTGGACAAAACTTTTCTGCTCGAACCCGCCCTGCTGGGCAAAATGGACGACGTGGAATCGCTCCGCTCGCACGAATTGATCCTGCATGCCGCCAGGCGGCTGCGCCACCTGGAACATCTGGAAGAAGGACTGGAATTGTTTCTCGACGCCATCGCCCCCAGCCGCAACCGCGGCTCGAAGAATGAAGAAATCATGCGCCAACACCTGTCTCACCGCCCCGGCGGGCTGGCCGCCGCCATCGAATGCGTATCCCACGCCGCCCGCTGCCTCGACCGCGGGCGCTTGCTGTCGGCCCAGGCCAACGTCGACAGCTTCATCGGCGGGCGCTCGCATCCGGCGGTATACCAGTTGTGCCGGGAAATCGCCGCCGGCAGGAACGACTGGCGCTGCCATCTGATCCAGGGTGCCGACCACGCCCTGCCGTTCCAGAAACCGGAGGCGATCGCGGCGATCATGAACCGGGGCACGAAAAACGCCGCTACCGCCGGAACAGCCGCGTGATCGCCCATCGCAAAATCAAACCGGCGACGCTGGCGCAACTCCGCAACCGGATGGTCAACTCCCTCCTGGTCACCTTTGCCTGGCTGGGCGCCGTGGCGCTGACGGGATCGATGATCGATGCTCCGGAAACCGGCTGGCAAGCCTTCATGGCGGGCGAAATCGGCACTTATGTTTACATCATCGGGCTGACGTTGCAGCGCAGGCGGCTATCCTATGCAATGCGCGCCTATTCCCTGGTGGGTGCCGCGTTCGTCCTCGGCGTCGGAGAAACCATGACGTGGGGCCTGATCGGCTTCGGGGGCTATTTTTTACTGCTGTGCCTGATCCTGGCGATACTCCTGCTGGACAAGACAGCCGGCATAGGGATATTTGGCGCCGTGCTGGCTTTCGTCGGCGGCTTCGGGGCGGCGGTCGGCAGCGGATTGTGGTCATTCGACAATTTCGACGTCGCGCGCTATTCCGTCAACTTGTCCTCCTGGGTCAGCAACTTTTTCGGCATCCTGTTCTTCGCCACGCTCATCCTGCTCGGCTTGTCGCGCGTGCTGGACGCGCTGTCCAGGTCGTTCGCCTCGCTCCTCGAAAGCAACGAAGCGCTGAAAAGGGAAGTGGTCGAACGCAAGCAGGCAGAACAAGCCACTCACAAGGCGCTCGACGAAAACCGCGCCCTAACCCGCCTGCTCCTGGAAAAACAGGAAGAAGAAAAGAAACACCTGGCGCACGACCTGAGCGAAGACACCGGCCAGTGGCTAACCGCAACGGAACTCTACGCCCGCTCCCTCGCCAGTCTGAGCGACAGCGGGGAAGCCGCCATCGACGAGTGCACCGAGGGGTTGATCGAAAGTGTCGGCCGCGTCCATAGCTCGATCCGCACCCTCATTCGCGACCTGCGCCCCGAGTCGCTGGACAAGCTCGGACTGGCCGACAGCCTGCGGGAATTGGCCGGGCGCTGGCAGCGATCGAACCCCGATGTTGCCCTGGAACTGTCGCTGGAGGGCGAGCTGGACAACCTGGACGACCCCCTCAACATCGTCACCTATCGCTTCGTGCAGGAGGGGCTGGCCAATGCGGCAAAATATACCGCGGCCGATCGGGTGTCGGTGCGGGCGCTGCGCAAATCCGGCAGCAACGAATTGATCCTGTCGATAGGCGACAACAGAAAGGGCAGGTATCTGACCGAGCAGATCAACGGCATGGGCCTGCGGGGAATACGCAGGCAGATTTCAGCCATCGGCGGCGAGCTGACCATCCGTGCCCAGCCCGGAAACGGCGTTCAGATCGAGGCGCAGCTGCCGGTCCGGTAGGGAAACGCTGATCAAGTCTTTTTCGTCGTTCCCGCGAAGGCGGGAACCCAGTCAAATCAAAATCCAGGATCCCCGCAACCCTCTCTCCAACTCCCCCCCAGAGGGGGAGAGGGCGATCGATCCCTCTCCCTCTGGGGGAGAGTTTGGGGATGACGGCTTATTCAGCGGCGTCGAGCCGGCGCCGCCCAGAGAGCCTACTCCAGCCGCCTGACCGTCAGCGTCACCTGCCCCCGATTGTTGCCGTACATCCCCCACAGATCGTTGGCGAAGCAATACAGATAGCCGGGCTGGGCAAGCTTGGCGCCTGCGGCGGGATATTCGCAGGCCTCACCGACGAGAAAGGTTTCGTGGGGCAGCGGGGTGCCGTCCAGCTTCGGGTTGCCGCCGTTGGCGATAGCGCCGACCAGGGCGAACCAGGGCATGTTTTCTTCGCGGCGCATGCCGAACTTCGTCCCTTGCAATCTGGGGAGCATCCTGACGAGTTTCACGCCCAGCCCCCACAACGAGGCCAGGGAATAGGCCGCCTTGCCTGGCTGGAAGCCTGCCTTGGGGCCGCCCGGACCGCATTTTATGGTGCTGTCCAGCCATTCCCCGCTCGCCTTGAACGCGTAGCGGGCACCGGCTTCCAGATAAATGCCGGTATCGTTCCAATGCTGCGCGGCGAAAATGGGCAGGGTTTTTTCCTCGCCCGGCGCAAGCCGAAAACTCAGGCGGTAAGGCGCCTGGGCAATGGGTGGCGCAACCCGGCGCTCCAGTGCCGACGCGTGCAAGGCCGCCTGGTCCGTGAGCAGCGGCACGCTCCTCGGCTGGGTGCGGAACAGCTTGAAGACGCCCGCCGCCGAGTCGTGCAGCACATCCCGAAAATCGGGCCGGAGCTGGTCGATCATCGCGGGCCAAAGGGCGAGTCCCAACGCCGCGGCCTCGTCCATCATCCACCGGAGCGCGCCATCCGCCAGGCCCTTCTGGGCATAGCCGCCGCCCACGTCGCAATGTACACCGGGAAACCAAGTCTGCTTGACGCTGGAGCACCCCTCCTGCGCAGTCCACAAGGTGGGCGTGAAGCTCGCGCGTTTTTCGTCCAGCGCCACGGCGTGGCGGGCATTGAGGACATTCTTGCCGAGTTCCGTATGATGAAAGCGATAGCGGCTGGGGAAATCCAGCAAATCGAGAACCCCGAGATCGTCGGGGATTCCCAGCGCGCCCACCGTGTCCCACACCCCGAGGAAATGGATCGGCACCGTTCCGCCCGTCCCATTCCCGCCATGAAACGCCCAATCACCCGCCCAATTCCCCTTGCGCCGGCGATAGCCTTCCCGGTATGCGGCCTCCACCCGCCGCCAAGTCTCTCCGTCATCGAGCCCGGACAGGTCAAGCAGCCCGCAAACCGACATCATCCCGCCCAGGCTGCGCACCGTGAAGGCGCCGCGGCTGAAACCGAACAGGAACAGCCGGTCGCCCGTCCGGTAGTGCGCGGCCAGCCAGCGGTAGGCACTCATGATATTGCGGTCGAGGCCCGCGCCGACGCCGCCCTCCCACAGCCGCTTCAGCGGTCCGCCCTCGGTGCCGACCCCTGGATGGTAGTAGCCGATCTGCGGATTGCCCTGGGCATCCGCGTCCGCCAGAGCGTTATAAAGCCGCACCACATTGGTTGGCACCGGAACGCCGCTCTTCATGTCTTCCGGGGCATTCCAGGTACCATCGCAGCAAACCACCAGATTTCTCATGTTGTTTTTCCTTTCGTATGGAAATGCTGAAAGCCCCCCCAACGGCGGGCCGGTGACGAACAATGCCAATATTACATTCAATTATTTCGTTTTTATCATTTCCAGGCAAGCCGGGATCATAAATTTATGGAGACGGATCGATTGCCGCTTGCAATGGGATGGCGTTTATGAGGATATTTGGTGCAGGGTGCGGCAGGCATACCCGCTTGTCGTAATCCGGGGGAATGCCTTTATGTTGACCAGGGGATTCTTGACAGCGGCTGGGCGGGAACAGCGGAGGGGAAAGGCAGGGCGAATTTCGGGGAGTAGAAATTCCCCGGATTTCGCTGCGCTGCATCCGGGCTACGCGTGGGGGGAGCCCCCTACTCCGCCCCCTTCACCAGCACTTCCCGATTCCCGTTCGTCTGCATCGCCGACACCAGCCCCGCCGTTTCCATCTGCTCGATCAGCCTCGCGGCCCGGTTGTAGCCGATCCTGAGCTGGCGTTGCACCAGCGAGATCGAGGCGCGGCGGGATTTGAGCACCAGCGCGACGGCCTGGTCGTACATCGGGTCGGCTTCGGCGTCGCCGCCGGGTTCTCCGCCGCCTTCGGCTTCGTTCGCCACTTCCGGCGCGTCGAGGATGCCTTCGACGTAATCCGGCGAGCCGAGCGCTTTGAGGTAATCCACCACCTTGTGCACTTCCTGGTCGGCGACGTAGGCGCCATGGACGCGCTGCGGATAGCCGGTGCCGGGCGGCAGGTAGAGCATGTCGCCCTGGCCGAGCAGCGCTTCGGCGCCCATCTGGTCGAGGATGGTGCGGGAGTCGATCTTGCTGGAGACCTGGAACGCGACGCGGGTGGGGATGTTGGCCTTGATCAGGCCGGTGATGACGTCCACCGACGGGCGCTGCGTGGCGAGCACCAGGTGGATGCCGGAGGCGCGCGCTTTCTGCGCCAGCCGGGCGATCAGCTCTTCGACCTTTTTGCCCACCATCATCATCATGTCGGCCAGTTCGTCGATCAGCACCACGATGACGGGCATTTCCTCGAGCGGTTCGGGCGCGTCCGGCGTCAGGCTGAACGGGTTGGGCACCTTTGCGCCGGCTTTTTCCGCCTCGCGGATTTTCTGATTGTAGCCGGCGAGGTTGCGCACGCCCAGCGCCGCCATCAGGCGGTAGCGCTTTTCCATCTCCGCCACGCACCAGTTGAGCGCGTTGGCGGCGTGCTTCATGTCGGTCACCACCGGCGCGAGCAGGTGGGGAATGCCTTCATAGACGGACAGTTCGAGCATTTTCGGATCGACCAGGATCAGCCGCACCTTGGCGGGGTCGGCCTTGTAGACCAGGGAGAGGATCATGGCGTTGATGGCCACCGATTTGCCCGATCCGGTGGTGCCCGCCACCAGCACGTGCGGCATTTTGCCCAGGTCGGCGACGATCGGCTTGCCGGCGATGTCCTTGCCCATGGCGATGGTGAGCGGTGAGGCGTTGTCGGCGTAAACCCTGGAACCAAGGATTTCGCGCAGGCGCACGATCTGGCGCTTGGGGTTGGGGATTTCCAGGCCCATGCAGTTCTTGCCGGGGATGGTTTCCACCAGGCGAATGCTGACCACCGACAGGGCGCGCGCCAGGTCCTTGACCAGGTTGGTGATCTGGCTGCCTTTCACGCCCACCGCCGGCTCGATTTCGTAGCGGGTGATCACCGGGCCGGGATAGGCGGCGATGACTTTGACTTCCACGCCGAAGTCGGCTAGTTTGCGCTCGATCAGGCGCGAGGTGAATTCCAGGGTGTCGGCGCTGATCTGCTCGGTGTCGTGAACCGCCTCGTCCAGCAGATTGAGCGGCGGCAGCGGCGAATCGGGCAGATCCTCGAACAACGGCGCCTGCACTTCGCGCTCGGTGAGCGGCACCTGGGGTATTTCCTTGACCGGCTGTTCGATGTGGATCGGCTGGTGGTCGTCGAAACGTTTTTTCTCCTCAGCCACCACTTCCTCGCGCCGGTTCAGCGCCACCGAACCGGCGCGGCGGTCCTGCCAAGCGTCCCAGGTCCGGATGATCCAGAAATAGCTGCCTTCCATGGCGGCACCCAGGCCTTCCATGAACCGGAGCCAGGAGATGCCGGTAAACAGGCTGAAACCGGCCGCCATCGACGACAGCAGAATCAGGGTCGCGCCGGTAAAGCCCAGCGAGCGGGACAGCGAGCCGCTGATCACCGAACCGAGCATGCCGCCCGGCGCCAGCGGCAGCGCGGCCTTGAGGCTATACAGGCGCAACGCTTCCAGCCCGCTGCTGGCGAGCAGCAGGATCAGGAAGCCGGTCGCGGCGACAAACAGCGAGCGCCGGTCGGACAGCGCTGCGTTTTCGATGCGGTGATAGCCCCACCACACGATATACAGCGCAAACGCCACCCACCAGTAAGCCGAAAGACCGAACACATAAAGCAGCATGTCGGAGAGCCAGGCGCCCAGTTCGCCGCCGGCGTTGTGCACGGTCAGCCTGCTGCCGCTGTGGGACCAGCCGGGATCGCCGTTGTCATAACTGAACAGGACGATGACCAGGTACAGGGCGAACACCACGACGGCCAGCCAGCGCGTTTCGCGAAGCAAGCCGCCCAGCTTCGGCGAAATCGGCTCGGGCGGGACACGGCGATTGGTTCCCCTGGCGTTCGGGCCGGACGAGGTTTTATTGATCAGGGCCATTATGTCGAGAGTTGAAATGACGCCACGATTATAACAATACCTACTCAACAAACCATGTTAGAATAATTCTAAATAATGGAATGGATAGCTCATGCCATGCCCGCTTCGAGTGTGGCAAAATTCCGCCCTTTGCGATACCCTACTTTTTTTCGGGAGAAGACCAAGATGTCCGTAAAACACTGCAAACTGCTCGTTCTAGGCTCCGGCCCTGCCGGTTATACCGCGGCGATCTACGCCGCCCGCGCCAACCTCAACCCGGTGCTGATCACCGGCATGCAGCAGGGTGGGCAGCTCACCACCACCACCGAGGTGGACAACTGGCCCGCCGACGTCATGGGTGTGCAGGGACCGGAATTGATGGAGCGTTTCCAGAAGCATGCCGAGCGCTTCAACACGGAGATCATCTTCGACCACATCCACACCGCAAATCTCACCCACAAGCCGATCACTTTGGTCGGGGACGCCGGCACCTACACCTGCGACGCCCTGATCATCGCCACAGGCGCCTCGGCCAAGTATCTCGGGCTGCCGTCCGAGCAAGCCTTCATGGGCAAGGGCGTATCCGGCTGCGCCACCTGCGACGGCTTCTTCTACAAGAACCAGGAAGTCGCCGTGATCGGCGGCGGCAATTCCGCCATCGAAGAGGCGCTGTATCTGTCCAACATCGCCAAGCACGTCACCCTGGTGCACCGCCGCAACACCTTCAAGGCGGAAAAGATCATGGTGGACAAGCTGTTCGACAAGATCGACAACGGCAACATCACCCTCGAAGCATTCTGCGAACTGGACGAAGTGCTGGGCGACAAGACCGGCGTCACCGGCATGCGCATCAAGAACGTGAAGGACGGCGGCACCAAGGAAATCCCGCTGCAGGGCATCTTCGTCGCCATCGGCCACAAACCCAACACCGAATTGTTCCAGGACCAGCTTGAGCTGGAAGGCGGCTACATCGTCACCTGCGGCGGCAACCACGGCAACGCCACCGCCACCAACATCCCCGGCGTGTTTGCCGCCGGCGACGTGCAGGATTTCATCTACCGCCAAGCCATCACCAGCGCCGGCAGCGGCTGCATGGCGGCGCTCGACGCGGAGCGCTACCTGGAAACCCTGAGCAAGTAATGAACCAACCCGTAGGAGCGAATTCATTCGCACAGCAACGCCGGCCTGTGTGCGAATGAATTCGCACCTACAAAGATGAAACCGCGCAAAGGCGGCGGCAAAGCTGCGCCGCCGCCGTTGTCCGAAGAAGAATCCGCCCTGTTCCGCGCCGCCATCGGCGATGCCCGGCCCCTGCCCGACAGCGGCAAGGCAATACTCCCTCCCCCCGCTCCCCGGTACGCTTCCCAACCGGACCTTCCCGGCCGGCGCCAAAGTATGGATGACTTGAGCGACCACATCCCCAGCGAGCTGACCGAAGGCGGCGAAGAACTCTCCTATCTCCGCCCCGGCATGGCGCGGCTGACATTGCGCAAGCTGCGGCGCGGCCATTGGCCGATCCAGGCCGAACTGGACCTGCACGGCATGACCAGCGTGGAAGCCAGGGCAAGCCTGATCGGCTTTCTCGACGAATGCAAGGCGCTCGGCCTGCGCTGCGTGAGGGTGATCCACGGCAAGGGCTTGAGCTCGAAGAACCGCGAGCCGGTATTGAAGCTGAAAGCGGCGAGCTGGCTGATGCAGCGCGACGAAATCCTGGCGTTCTGCCAGGCGCAACCGATCGATGGCGGCGGCGGCGCGGCCATCGTGCTGCTCAAGACAGGGTCTTAGAGCCCGTAACGGCGGCTATTCCTGCATTCCCCGCGCAAATGCTATACTTGCGCCCGCCAATTGTTTAAAAACATTCACTAATGACTCCATCCCCACCGTCCACGCAACGCGGCCTCATACTGTTGCTGGCGGTCGTCCTCCTGGTCTGGTTCGGCACCCTCGATTACCGCCACCTGGTCAAGCCCGACGAAGGCCGCTATGCGGAAATCCCGCGCGAGATGGCGGCGAGCGGCGACTGGCTGACGCCGCGCCTGAACGACATCAAGTATTTCGAGAAACCGGCGCTGCAATACTGGGCGACGGCCTCCGCCTACAAACTGTTCGGCGAGCACGAATGGACGGCGCGGCTGTGGAGCGCCCTGACCGGCTTCCTAGGCGTCGTCCTGGTTTATTTCACCGGGCGCCGCCTGTGGGGCGCCGAAGCAGGCCTCTATGCCGCCGGGGTGCTGGCGAGCAGCCTGCTTTACGTCCTCATCGGCCACCTCAACACGCTGGACATGGGCGTCACTTTCTTCATGGGGCTCAGCCTCGCGGGTTTTCTCCTGGCCCAGCGTCCCGGCGCAGGCAGCGATGAAAACCGGCTGTGGATGCATGTCACCTGGGCGGCGCTGGCTTTCTCGGTGTTGAGCAAGGGACTGATCGGCCTGGTGCTGCCCGGCGCGGTGCTGGTGCTGTATACCCTGATCGAGCGCGACTGGGCCTTGTGGAAACGCCTCCACCTGATCGGCGGCCTCGCGCTGTTCCTGCTCATCAGCGCGCCCTGGTTCATCGCCGTATCGCTCGCCAATCCGGAGTTTTTCCATTTCTTTTTCATCCACGAGCACTTCGAACGCTTCCTCACCAAGGCGCATCACCGCTACCAGCCGTGGTGGTCATTCGTGCCGGTGCTGGCGCTGGGGATCCTACCCTGGATCACGCTGATGCTCGACGCCTTGGCGCGGGCCTGGAAAGGCGATTCTGCCGAATCAAACCCTCTCCCCGGCCCTCTCCCGCCTGCGGGAGAGGGGGACGAGGTCTCGCTTCGCGAGTTTTATGCTAACGACTTCAAGCCGCAGCGTTTCCTGCTGATCTGGAGCGCGTTCATTTTCCTGTTTTTTTCCGCCTCCAGCTCCAAGCTGCCTTCCTACATCCTGCCGATTTTTCCCGCCCTGGCGCTGCTGATCGGCATGCGGCTGACACAAATCTCGACGCGGGCGCTGTTCGGGATGCTGGTGCCGATCGCCGTGCTGGCGGGCGTCGCCTTGTTGCTGTCGCCCTTTGCCGTCACCTTCGCCAGCGCGGAAGTGCCGGTGGAACTTTACCGGGCCTACGCCGTGTGGCTCGCCGCCGCCGCCCTGGTCTGGCTGGTCGGCTCGCTGCTCGGGCTTTACCTGCTGAAAAAAGAACGCAGGCGCGCCGGCATCCTGGCGTTCGCGCTGAGCGGCCTGGTCTTTGCCCAGACCGCGCTCACCGGCCATGAAAGCCTGTCGCCGTCTAATTCCGCCTGGCTCTTGGCGCGCCAGATCCAGCCGTATCTCAAACCGGATGCGCCTTTTTACAGCGTCGGCATGTACGAGCAGACCCTGCCTTTCTACATCAAGCGCAGCGTGACCCTGGTCGCCTTCCAGGATGAAATGGAATTCGGGCTGACGCAGGAGCCGGGCCGATGGCTGCCGACCTTTGCCGAGTTCGAGCAGGCCTGGAAAAAGCAGCCTTACGCGCTGGCCATCATGCAGCCCGACACTCTTCAACAATTCAAGGCGAGCGGCCTGCCGATGCAGATCATCGCCCAGGACACCCGCCGCGTGGTGATCAAAAAACCATGAACCCGCTCAGCTTTTCACTCATCCTCACCGGCGTGCTGCTCAACGCCGCCGCCCAGCTGCTCCTGAAAGCCGGCACCAACGCGGTCGGCCATTTCACCTTCAGCCGCGACAACCTCCTGCCGATCGGCTGGCAGCTCGCCACCGAGCCGCACATCCTGGGAGGATTGAGCTTTTATGTAATCAGTGTGGTGGTGTGGATCATGGCGCTGTCCCGCGTCGAGGTCAGCATCGCCTACCCGATGCTGTCGATCGGCTACGTGGTCAACGCGCTGGCCGCCTGGTGGCTGTTCGGCGAAGCGGTCTCGCTGACCCGTCTGGCCGGCATCGGGATCATCATTATCGGGGTTTATGTCGTTGCCAGGAGCTGATTTGAATTATCTGCCTTTTACCAAACCCACGCTGGACGACGCCACCATCCAGGGCGTGGTCGAAGTGCTGCAATCGGGCTGGCTGTCGAGCGGCCCCAAGGTCAAGGAATTCGAGGCCGCGCTGTCCGAATATTTCGGCGGCCGGCCGGTGCGCACTTTCAATTCCGGCACCGCCACCCTGGAAGTGGCATTGCAGCTTTGCGGCATCGGACCTGGCGATGAAGTCATCACGACGCCGATGTCGTGGGTCGCCACGGCGAACGTCGTTCTTCATGTCGGCGCCACGCCGGTGTTCGTCGATGTGAACCCGGCGACGCGCAACATCGACGTGGACCGCATCGAAGCCGCCATCACCCCGCGCACCAGGGCGATCATCCCGGTCGATCTCGCCGGCCTGCCGGCTGACCGGGACCGCCTTTATGCCATCGCGGAAAAACACCGCCTGCGCGTCATCGAAGACGCCGCCCAATCCATGGGCGCCACCTGGCGCGGCCGGAAGATCGGCTCGTTCGGCGACCTGATCTCGTTCAGCTTCCACGCCAACAAGAACATGACCACCGGCGAGGGCGGCTGCCTGGTGCTCAGCGACGAATCAGAGATTCCCCTGGCGGAAAAATTGCGCTTGCAGGGCGTGGTGCGCTCGCCCGACGGCGGCATGGACGTGGACGTCGCGGGCGGGAAATACAATCTGACAGACATCGCCGCCCGCATCGGGCTCGGCCAGTTGAAACAGGTCGATGCCTTCAACGCCCGACGCCGCGAACTGGTGAAACATTATTTCGCCTGTTTCGACCGGTCGCTGGGCTGCGAACTGCCGCTGGAGGATTTCTCCGACAGCAACTGGCATATGTTCCAGGTCCTGCTGCCGCTGGACCGCATGCGCATCAGCCGCGGCGAATTCATCGAAGCGATGAAGCAAAAGGGAATCGGCGTCGGCGTGCACTACCCGAGCATCCATCTGTTCACGCTGTTCCGCAAGATGGGTTTCAAGGAAGGCGATTTCCCCCACGCCGAAAAAATCGGCCGTGAAACCGTCACCCTGCCGCTCTTTCCGGCGATGGAACTCGCCGACGTGGAACGGGTGTGCGCCGCAGTCAAGGACATCATCGAGGCCGCCAGGAAATGAACACCATCGAACTCTCCGTCATCGTCCCGGTTTACAACGAGGAACAGGGCCTGCACAGCCTGTTCGACCGGATCTACCCCGCGCTCGACCGGCTCGGCATTGCCTACGAGATCGTCTTCATCAACGACGGCAGCCGCGACCGCTCGCCCGCCATTCTGCGCGAGCAGTTCCAGAAGCGCCCGGACGTGACCCGCGTGGTGCTGTTCAACGGCAACTTCGGCCAGCACATGGCGATCATGGCCGGTTTCGAGAATAGCCGGGGAAGACGCGTCGTCACGCTCGACGCCGACCTGCAAAACCCGCCGGAAGAAATCGGCAAGCTGCTCGCCAAGATGGACGAGGGCCACGACTACATCGGCAGCATCCGCAAACAGCGCAATGACAGCTGGTGGCGCCATGTCGCCTCGCGCGCCATGAACCGGATGCGCGAACGCATCACCCGCATCAAGATGACCGACCAGGGCTGCATGCTGCGCGCCTACAGCCGCGACATCATCGACGCCATCAACTCGTGCCGGGAGGTCAACACCTTCATCCCCGCGCTGGCCTACACCTTCGCCCAGCATCCCGCCGAAGTGACGGTGGAACACGAGGAACGCGCCGAAGGCGAATCGAAATACTCGCTCTACAGCCTGATCCGGCTCAATTTCGACCTGATGACCGGCTTCTCGGTGGTGCCGCTGCAGATGTTCTCCCTGGTCGGCATCGCGGTATCCATCCTGTCGGCGCTGTTCGTGGTTTACCTGTTCATCCGCCGCCTGATCGTCGGGCCGGAAGCCGAAGGCCTGTTCACCCTGTTCGCCATCGCCTTCTTCCTGATCGGCATCACCCTGTTCGGCATCGGCCTGCTGGGCGAGTATGTCGGCCGGGTGTACCAGCAGGTGCGGCACCGGCCGCGGTATCTGGTGCAGGCGGTGCTGGAAAAGAACGAACGCACGTAAATTACGTGTTATTATTTGATTTTAAGCTAGGGGATCAATCATGAAACAAAATATCACCCTATCGATGGAAACCGAGCTCTTGCACCAGGCCAAGCAACTCGCGGCGAAGCGCCGCCTCAGCCTGAGCAGGCTATTGGCGGATGACTTGGCCGAACAAGTTGCGCAGGCACAACAGTACGAGCTCTCCAAACGGCAGGCGCTTGCCTGGCTGGAACAAAAATTCCCCCTCGGCGGCGAAGGCGTGAAAAACAGGGAAGCTCTGCATGACCGGCAAAACCTTCGTTGACACCAACATCCTGCTCTATGCCCACGACCGCGATGCCGGGGAGAAAAGCGAAATCGCCACCGCCCGCATCCGGGAACTGTGGGAGCAAGAACGGGGTGTGGTGAGCGTTCAGGTATTGCAAGAGTTTTTCGTCAATGCCACTCGCAAGATCGCAACGCCGATATCCTTGCCCGCTGCCCGCGAGATAATCCGGGCCTACCGCGTCTGGGTGCGCCGAGAGAACACGGCCAACACGGTGCTGCGCGCTACCGAGCTGATGGAACTCGCCCAGCTTTCTTTTTGGGACGCCTTGATCGTCGCCGCAGCCGAAGAAGCGGGGGCGAACTCCTTGTTGAGTGAAGATTTGAATGATGGGCAAGTGATAGCGGGAATCAAAGTTGTCAATCCGTTCCGTAGCATCCTTCACCAGTAAGCGAGTCGGATAAGGAATAGACCATGGCCAAATTTTCCCCCTTCGATGCCGCCGACCACCTCGGCGACGAGGAAACCATTGCGGAATATCTGACCGCCGCGCCGGAAGCCCCCAATCCGGATATGTTCCTGACCGCGGTGCGCGACGTAGCGCGCGCACGTGGCATGCTTTCCGCATCTCCCATTCATTCATGACCCCAACTCCAACCTCCGTAGCAAACACTCCCCGTGCCGTCGTCTTCGCCTACCACAATGTCGGCGTGCGCTGCCTGTCGGTGCTGCTCGCCCACGGCGTAAGAATCCCGCTGGTAGTGACGCATACCGACAACCCCAGCGAAAACATCTGGTTCGACAGCGTGGCCGGGCTGGCGGCGCTGCACGACATTCCCGTCATCACGCCGGACGACCCCAATACGCCGGAAGTGATAGCTCAAATACGGGCCGCGCAGCCCGATTTCCTGTTCTCTTTCTACTATCGCAACATGCTGAAAAAGGCCGTGCTCGACATTCCGCCGCGCGGCGCTTTCAACATGCACGGCTCGCTGCTGCCCAAGTACCGCGGCCGGGTGCCGGTGAACTGGGCGATCATCAAGGGCGAGCGCGAGACCGGCTCGACGCTGCATGTGATGAACGAAAAACCCGACAACGGCGCCATCGTCGATCAGCAGGCGGTGCCGATCCTGCCCGACGACACCGCGCTGGAAGTGTTCCACAAGGTCACCTGCGCCGCCGAAATCGCGCTCGACCGCTGCCTGCCGGGACTGATCGCCGGGTCGGCAAGATACCTGCCGCAGGATCTGAACCAGGGTGGATATTTCGGCGGCCGGCGCCCGGAAGATGGTAAAATCGACTGGCTGCAAAGCGCGCAGGCCATCCATAACCTGGTACGCGCGGTGGCGCCGCCCTATCCCGGTGCGGATACGCTGCTTGCCGGCCGGCGGATGCGGGTACTGAAAACTCTACTCGAGCCGGAGCGCAAGGGACGCGGGCAAGGGGCCGTTTTTTATTGCAAAAATGGCCGCTGCTATGCCGATTGCGGCGATGGTGGCGTGTTGCGGATACTGGCGTTCGAACTCGACGGCCGGGCGGCGAATGCCGACGAATTCAAGGCCCGCGGCGCCGACCCCCTGCCGCTGGGAATATAGATTTTTATTATTGACTTAGGAAAAAGAACGATGAAAAAGGTATTGATCCTGGGCGTGAACGGCTTCATCGGCCACCACCTCTCCAAACGCATCCTCGAGACGACCGACTGGGAAGTCTACGGCATGGACATGTACAGCGAGCGCGTTGCCGACCTGATGGACAATCCGCGCTTCAACTTCTTCGAAGGCGACATCACCATCAACAAGGAGTGGATCGAATACCACGTCAAGAAATGTGACGTCATCCTGCCGCTGGTCGCCATCGCCACCCCGGCCACCTACGTCAAGGAGCCGCTCAAGGTGTTCGAGCTGGATTTCGAGGCCAACCTGCCGATCGTGCGCCAGTGCGTGCAGTACGGCAAGCACCTGATTTTTCCCTCGACCTCCGAAGTCTACGGCATGTGCCGCGACAGCGAATTCGACCCGGAAAATTCCGAGCTGATCCTCGGCCCGATCAACAAACCGCGCTGGATCTACTCCTGCTCCAAGCAGCTGATGGATCGCGTGATCTGGGCCTACGCGATGAAGACCGAATTCAACTTCACCCTGTTCCGCCCGTTCAACTGGATCGGCGCCGGCCTGGACAACATCAACACCGCGAAGGAAGGCAGCTCGCGCGTGATCACCCAGTTCCTCGGCCACATCGTGCGCGGCGAAGACATCAAGCTGGTGGACGGCGGCGCGGCCAAGCGCTCCTACACCTACATCTCCGACGGCATCGACGCGCTGATGAAAATCATCGAGAACAAGGACGGCGTCGCCACCGGCCAGATCTATAACATCGGCAACCCATCCAACAACTACTCGGTGAAGGAACTGGCGAAGATGATGCTGGACCTCGCCGTGGACTACCCGGAATACGCCGACAGCGTCAAGAAAGTGCATGCCGTCGAGGTCAGCTCGGCCGACTACTATGGCAAGGGCTATCAGGACGTGCCGAACCGCACCCCCAAGATCGAAAACACCATGAACGACCTCGGCTGGAAACCGCAAGTGACCATGGCCGACGCGCTCAGGAACATCTTCGATGCCTACCGCGGCCAAGTAGCGGAAGCACGCAAACTCGTCGATTAAATTCGTAGGAGCGGCCTCCCGGCCGCGATCAGACATAAATCGCGGCCGGGAGGCCGCTCCTACAATTATTAAACAATGAAACTCGCCCTCAAGATCGACGTCGACACCTACCGTGGCACCCGCGAGGGCGTGCCGCGCCTGGTCGAAATCCTGAAAAAGCACAATGCGGGCGCGACTTTCCTGTTCAGCCTCGGCACCGACCATACCGGACGCGCCATCAAGCGCGTGTTTCGCCCCGGCTTCATGAAAAAAGTCTCGCGCACTTCGGTGGTCGAGCACTACGGCCTCAAGACCCTGATGTACGGCACGCTGCTACCGGGACCGAATATCGGCAAGCGGTGCGCGCCAATCATGCAGGCGGTGCGCGATGCGGGTTTCGAAGTCGGCATCCATTGCCACGACCACATCAAATGGCAGGACTACGTCGCGCATAAGGATGCCGCCTGGACGGCGCGGGAAATGAAGCTGGCGTGCGACGCTTTCGAAAAAATCTTCGGCGAGCCCGCCAGGATCCACGGCGCCGCCGGCTGGCAAATGAATGTCCATGCCCTGCGCCTGGAACAGCGGCTGGATTTCGATTACTGCTCCGACACGCGCGGCACCCATCCCTTCATCCCGATCTGGAACGCCGAGATCATCGACTGCCCGCAGCTCCCCACCACCCTGCCGACACTGGACGAACTCATCGGCATCGGCGGCATCACGCCGGACAACGTGGCGCAACACCTGCTCGCGCTGACCGAAAACCCGCCGCCCACCGGCCACGTCTACACCCTGCACGCCGAGCTGGAAGGCATGAAGCTCGCCAACGTGTTCGACCAGCTGCTCTCCGGCTGGAAAGCGCAGGGCTACGAACTGGTATCGCTCAAGGATTACTTCGCCAGCCTGGAACTGGACAAACTGCCCCGGCACGAAGTGGCGATGGGCGAAATCCCCGGCCGCTCCGGCATGCTGGCGTTCCAGAGCGACGAATTCCTGGCCTGACGTAGGAGCGGCCTCCTGGCCGCGAATGTCCGAATCGCGGCCAGGAGGCCGCTCCTACCGCTTGAAAAAAAGCCTGTTTTGGCTATAACGCG